>JBIIGP010000230.1:0-3546 GCA_044236415.1 Acidimicrobiales bacterium
GACTGCACACGACAATTCGTTGGTGGACGGCACCGTTTGAAGCACTTGAGGCCGAGGTTCCGCGTTCGGGAAAGATCATGGAAGTCGGTTGCGGTCACGGAATGTTCGCGACCTTTCTGGCGCTCTCATCTGTAGATCGAACCGTTGTCGGTGTCGATATCGATGCGCAGAAGATCGAGCTCGCTCAAGAGTCGGTGAAGCAGTTGCGCCAAGGTGAGGCAACCGTCTCTTTCGAACATCGGCCCTCTGGGGAGATCCTGACAACCGAAGGCGGATGGGACGCGATTGTTTTCGCCGACGTGCTGTATCTCATCGCACCGGAACATCGATCGCGATTGCTTTCCGATTGCGTTGCTGCGCTTGCCCCAGGCGGGTGTCTGATTGTGAAAGAAGTCGATACTGAGCCGCGAATCAAAGCTCTTGTTGCACAGTTTCAAGAGTTCCTTGCGACCAAAGTTTTGAGAATTACCGATGGCGATGCCTTGGATTTCCCTTCGGCTGCCGATATCGAAACGTTGATTTCGTCCGGGGGTCTCACGACTCGCGTGGGACGACTCGACAAGGGATATTTCCATCCACATTGTGTTGTGGTGGGAACAAAGGCCAGTACCTAGAAGAGCGTGAGTGGCGTGTCGGTGCTGTCGCCACGTGCGGGAGCGGTTTGAGGATTTTGAACGTCCTCAACCTCGGTGGCTTCGTCCCAATCAAGTTCTTCATCGGGTTCGGGAGCCTCGCCATCGACGTCTTCGGTGCTGCCGGTATCGCCAAACGAAATGGCCATGAGAAATCCGCGCGCTCGTTCGGCAAGTGGATACCGCGCAACGAGAGCGTTGAACGCAGGGGAGTGGTTCGCTTCAACAAGATGTGCGAGTTCGTGCACAAGCACGTAATCAAGAATCCAGGGTGGATATGCAGCAAGCCGATTCGAGATACGGATCTCGCCAGTGGATGGTGTGCACGATCCCCATTGGCTGCGCTGATCGGCCCACACCACTGAGGTGGCTTGTGGGAGCTCGAAGCGTTTGGAAAGACGTCGTGATCGAGCTTCGAGATCGACCGATTCAGATCGGTAACGGCGTTCGAGACGCGCAACGAGGTAGTGAACGTGTTCATCGAGTTCGCGCTGGGACATCGATGCCGGTGCTTGCACCCGAATAACTCCGTCGACGATGGTCGCTTGCACCGTCTTTCGCCGGCGCCGAGATCGCACGATTTCGACGGGAAGCGATGATCGGCTTGGCTCGGTCACTGCCCCACTCAAATCTGATCGGGGATGGTGATTTCGTCATCCTCGACGAGTACAACGCGTTCGCCGATTTCAAGACGATCGCCGTGATGAGTGAAGACTCTGCCGCCGAGGTTCGGCATTCGTTGCCACTGCTCGGAATGTTGAACTTCAAGCGTGCCGATCACGCCGCCATGGGTGAGTACAAGTACGTCAGCCCCCTCGTACCCGGCATGGATGCGGTCAAGGGCAGCGCGGGTGCGCACGAGCAATTCGTCATGGAGTTCGTAGCCAGGTGGCCACTTGTCGTGGCCCAAGTAGCCAGGCCACTCCGATTCGATTTCTGCCCGCGTGAGGCCTTCCCATTCGCCGGCATCGCGTTCCATGAGGTCGGCGTCAATGACGATCGGGCCCACACCAATTTGCGAACTGATGATCTGTGCGGTTTCGAACGCACGAATGAGCGGCGAGGCAACGATGAGGTCGACCGAGCCAATGCGCTGTGCCGCATGGAATGCCTGCTGCCGGCCAAAGTCGGTGAGGGCGGGGTCGGCTTTGCCTTGCCATCGACCAACGGCATTCCATTCTGATTGGCCATGGCGGACGAGAAGGAGGCGAGTCACGGCGTGACGGTACCCGACCCCGAGACCGAGGTGTGGCGCTCACCGCGTAACCTGCGCTTGTGGCTTCTCTTCGTCTGTTCGCGTCGGCTCGGGAAGCCGCAGGCATTGGCCGGGACACCATTCCTGGTTCAACCGTTGACGAAGTCCTTGCCGAGGCAGTTCGTCGCTATGGACCTGCATTCGCAGACGTCGTCGCGAATAGTCGTGTGTGGTGCAACGGCGAACCCGTCTCTGGTGAAACGCCAGTAGGCGATGGCGACGAGGTCGCGGTTTTGCCGCCAGTTTCTGGTGGGTTCCGATGAGTGGTTCACGCGCGACGCCTTCGCTTATTCGCCGCTTTGCCTACATCCCCAAGCCCGATGGGCCTCATGCCCGCCTCGGGGTCCTTTGGTTCATCGTCGCCTGTGTTGCATGTGCACTTGGCACGATTGCAGTTGCCGTTCTTTTCGCGATAGTCGCCGCAATCGCTGCGATGCAGACCATTCGCGTGTGGAGCGACACTGGTCGTCGAGCCGTACCTGTACTCGGCGGTGTTGCCGCTGCAGCTGTTCCGATCATGGCGATCGCGGGACCCATCGGATTCGGTGTCGGTGTCGTTGTTGCTGTTGCCCTTTTGATCGTCGGTGGAGGGATGCTCGACAGCAATGTCGTCGTTGGCATTCGCTCGGCAATTCTCCCCGCCATCGTTGCGGGTTCGGTTGTTCTGATTGGCCGCACCGACATGGGCGCGCTTGTCGTTCTGCTTGTGCTTGTAAGCGCCTACGAAGTCGGCGATTACCTCATGGGCTCAGAAGCCAACAGTGTTTTTGAAGGTCCACTCTCGGGAATCGCTGCAGTTCTGGTCGTGACCTTCGCTTTAGCGGTATTTCAATTTGGCCCGTTCGAAAGCCGCGCCGGCTGGGTGTTTGGTGGACTGGTCGCGGTTCTCGCCCCGCTTGGGGCGCCCTTGGCGTCGGCACTCGCCCCATCGGCAGCATTGGCAGGTCCAGCATTGCGCCGTCTTGATGCTTGGTTTGTTGTGGCTCCACTCTGGGGCCTGATGTTGGGCAATTACTTGTCGCAAGTCGGCTGAGAGCCACCCAGAAGAAGTTCCGCTGGCCAAAAGGTGTTCCTTGCGGAGTTCGCGCCGTAGCGTGGGGGAGTCATGCGGTCCTTAGCGGTGCTCTCATTGCACACCTCCCCCCTTGCCCAACCGGGCACCGGCGATTCAGGCGGGATGAATGTGTATGTGCGCGAACTCGTTGGCGCGCTCGCGCAAGCGGGTGTGAAGGCCGAGGTCTACACCCGGCGATCAGCCGAAGATCAGCCCGAGTTCGTCGATGTCGAACCCGGCTTTCGTGTCGTGCATATCGATGCCGGCCCGCTTGACCTCGCGAAAGAAGACTTGCCGCAGGTCCTTGATGAATTTAGCGATGGTGTCGCTCGGCACCTTCGACGCGACGGCGGGCCCGACGCGATTCACGCCAACTACTGGCTTTCGGGCGTCGTTGGTCACCGCCTCAAGCATGAACTTTCGCTGCCGCTTGTTTCGACATTCCACACGCTTGCGCGCGTGAAGGCGGAAACGGGTGACGCAGAGCCCGAGGTTCGCGTGCAGGCCGAAACCGAAGTCATCGCGTGCTCCGATGCGATCCTGGCCAATTGCGCTGCAGAAGTTACGCAGTTGGTTGATCTCTACGGCGCCGACCCCTCTCGGAT
>JBIIGP010000024.1:0-13344 GCA_044236415.1 Acidimicrobiales bacterium
ACTGCGCACCGGCAGCAGTCGCTCTCGCTGCGGGCCTCCACGCGTCGCGCATCGATGGTTCCCCCATGCGTTACAACAACCCCGATCCTTACTTCCCTGATCTCCTCATCTGCCGCAAGGAATACGCGGACCAGACCCTTGGAATCATCGCCGACCTGATGTAGCCCGCGACCGGGGAATCCCCCCAACTCGCCCGTACACTCAGGGGCGATGTCGACTCCCCCCGTCGCCCCCGATTCTGCAACTTCCGCGGCCGCAAGTGGTCCGGCCGATCTTGCAATTGGCTCGTTCTCAAACAATCCGCCTTGGATTGTTGAACCCGCTTCTATGCCGTGGCGCGAAGTGGTTGATTCCATTCGCTGGCTCACAAAGCACGATCTCCCCGAACTCACCTCAGCGCGACGGTTACCCGACGTAAAGCGAGCTGTGACCGTCGTGGCCGATTTCGGCTCCGCAATCGGAATGTGGTGGGCGACCGGACGGCGAAAGGGCAAAGCCGGTGACCGGGCAGAGAGTCGTGCCGACCTCTCCCGCCGACTTCGCCGTTCAATCGAACGTCTCGGACCGACGTATATCAAGCTCGCCCAAATCATTTCTTCTGGAGAAGGCCTCTTCCCCGAAGAACTCGTCAGCGAATTCAAAAAGTGCCGTGACCAAGTCCCGGCGCAACCGTTCGACGTGGTTCGCGCCACAGTCGAAGAAGATTTCGGCGCTCGGCTAGAGGACATCTTTGCGTCCTTCGATGAAACACCACTCGCCGCGGCCTCAATCGCGCAGGTGCACGCTGCCGTCCTACTTACAGGCGAACCCGTTGTGGTCAAAGTGCAGCGCACCACAGTGGCGCTGCTGGTCAACAAAGACATTCGTGTGATGGCCTGGCTGGCGCCATTCCTTGTTGGCCGCCTTCCGTTTGCTTCTCTCGCCAATCCACCTGCACTCGTTGAGCTCTTTGCCGAAACGATCAGCGAGGAACTCGACTTCCGCCTCGAAGCACAGAACATGCTCGATGTTGCGGCATCTTTCGTTGCTCTCAAACAGCGCGGCTACATCGTGCCTCGCCCTCACCCCACACTCGTCACCCGACGCGTACTGGTGATGGAGCGTCTTTCCGGTTTCAACTTCGACGATGTCGACGCAATGCTCGAGGCAGGCGTCGACACACACGAAGTTGTCCGCACCGGGATGATCGGCTTTATGGAAGGCGCCATCATCGAAGGCATCTTCCACGGCGACCTCCATGGCGGAAATCTCTTCGTCCTTCCCGATGGAAAAGTTGCGCTGCTCGATTTCGGCATCACCGGCCGTATGGACGAACGCCAACGCCGCGCCTTCCTCCGCCTCATGCTCGGCGCAACCGTGAACGACGTCCACATGCAGATCGCAGCGTTGTGTGAACTTGGCGCTCTTCCACTCGACACCGATATCAACGCAGTGATCGCCGATCTCGGGCTCGGCGCACCCACAATCGATCCCACCACCGCTGATCCCGACGAAATGATCCAAGAAGTACAGAAGATCGTGAAGATGCTCCTTGGCTACGGCGCACGTATGCCCAAGGAACTCATGCTCTATGTCAAGAACCTGGTTTTCCTCGATGGCGCAATTGCACGCCTTGCACCCGATCTCGACATCTTCGCCGAGATCACACAGATCTCCATGTACTTCGTTCAAAACCACGGCGAAAAACTGTTCGCAGAAGCTGGCTTCGATGCCTCTGCGTTCCAGATCGATCTCACCGGCGTGAAGGACAGCATCGGTCTCGATCGCTCCACCGATCGCTTCACCTATCGCGATCTGCAAGAACGCCGCGAACTCATCAAAACTCGATTCGAAAAGCGCGGAGTCAACTAGCTCGTAACGCCTACGATGACGACCTCATGCGTCTTGTCATCGCCACATGTTCCGTTGATTACGCCGGCCGGTTGTCGGCTCACCTTCCATTGGCGACTCGCCTCATCATGGTGAAGGCAGACGGGTGTGTGGCCATTCATTCCGACGGCGGCGCGTACAAGCCGCTTAATTGGATGAATGCGCCAAATCGCGTCACCGAAGAAGAAGGCCGCTGGGTCATCACCAACCCAAAGGGTGAAATTCTCACGATCACGCTCGTTGAAGTGCACCACGATTCAGCACATGAACTCGGTGACGACCCAGGCCTTCAGAAAGACGGCGTCGAAGCGCACCTGCAGGAACTGCTCGCCGCGAATCCAACGGCCATTGCCGACGATTTACGCCTCATCAAGCGCGAGTACTTCACCGACATCGGCCCCGTCGACCTGTTGTGTCGCGATGCCGATGGTCGTTCGGTCGCAATTGAGATCAAACGTCGTGGCGAAATCGATGGCGTCGAACAACTCGCTCGCTATCTCGAACGCATGGACCTTGATCCCGATGTGAAACCCGTGCGCGGCATCTTCGTGGCCCAAAGCATCAAACCCCAGGCACGGGTTCTCGCTGAATCACGGGGCATCGAGTGCGTTGAAGTCGATTACGACGAACTACGCGGCATTGAATCCGACGAGTTGCGCTTGTTCTGACATGTGCCGCAGGCGGGCGTTTTCCGCAATGCTGACTGGCTATTTCTAAATAGTCGACTAACCTATTTATTGTGAACTTAAAAGCAATAGTTGCCTCGCGCCGGTTTCTCCTCGGCAGCATCGCCGCTGCGCTCGGCTTCTCGAGCGTCGCAGCTCCTGTGCTCCTTCAGCCCGCGGGCGCAGCTCCCACCGAAGGTTCAAACACGACAGATGGGTTCTCGGCACAGGCCATCGGAACCTATGAGTCGTGCACCGCGTACTTCGGCCTCAACAAGTCAAACTCCAACCTTGCGAACTTCGACCTCGTCAACAACACCGCTAACCCCGAACTTTTTGCCGCTAACCCCGAATTTATTGTCGATGAGGCCGATTTTCTTGCCGAATTCCCCGATTTTCTTGCCGATTTTCCGCTGGCCGCAACGGACATCGTCCCAGTGGTCACGCTCACCGACGAGTCAAACAACATTGTCGAGTGCGTACCGATGCCCGGCTGGCTTGACGAGGCAACGTGGGTAAACGACTACTTCGGAGGTGATGCGACGAGCATCCCCGAAGACGGTTTTTCGTATCCGTTTTCGTATCCGGGTACTGGTTTCTGGCTCCTCCCCGCCGTCGGTTACCCGTTGGAATACTTCGATTTCGCTTCGCAGCAAGACCTGCAGTTCATCGCCGTGACGGGAACACTTCGATTTGAGAGCAATCTCGCCGGAGTTTCAGTCCTTTCATCAATGGTCAACCTCCCAACGACAGCTCCGTTCGTACTGTTTGTCGATGACGATGAGATCTATGAATCGTCGTATTGGGCCTCAGCTCTTGACCTCGTTGCCACCGCTCCCACCGGCAGTGCAGAACAAGCTGCGTTGCTTGATTCAATCGCCAACGGCTTTGTCAATGGCCCGACCATGTGTGGTGGAGAATCCGGTGGACTCCTAGTATTCGATCCGAACTATGCCTCTCTCATAGCAACCCTCGAGGCACTCCTACCACCGGATCAAGATGTCTCCTGCGGTGCAATTGACATGGTTAGCTTGCTTCTCATCGACGCGGCGATTCAGATTGCCAAGGTCGCAAACGCCCCGGTGACCGTCACTTTTAGTGACTCCGCTCCGCCGACCACATCCCTGGCGCCCACAGAACCACTCGTTCCAGCCTTCACTGGCTAAGTGTCAACTAGATGGCAACTGACTGGTCGCACGCGTTCCCGACTGTGAACCTACCGGTCCCAGGAACTCCCGCCTGGTACGTGCGCGAAAGATCTTTCGACCGCGATCGTTGGCGAGTTCGGTGCGTCGTCGATGAAACTCATGACGACGGAGCAATCGTGAGCGGCCCGATCGAAACGCACGGGTCTTATGAACTGTGGCGGACCGACGTCGACAGCAAGGGCCGCTCAGTCATTGGTCTGAACCCCACCGGACTTGAGGGCGCGCCCCCAATTTGGTTTGTCGTCCTGCCAGAGATGGACAGCCCGAGACCTGCGATATCTCTCGTCGGTTTCGCAACCGATCAGGTCGCTGAAGGAACAGTTCTCACCGATCCCGAGTTCTTTTCACTTCCGGTACCAAGTGCTGCGCAGGTCGGGGCGATTCGGTGGTGGCATCTTGACGGAATCGTTGATCAGGTCTTCATCAACGAGAATTGGCGGCAACGACGTCTCGGCACAGCGATGACCTATGCGGCGAGTGCCTACCAAGTTCACAACGGCTGGCCTGGCCCTATGCGCAGCGACGGCCGCCGAACCGAACTCGGCAAATACCTTGATGCAGGAGCGCAGTTCCCGAATCGGTTTGCACCCATTGAGGAAATCTCGCCTCCGATGGATCCCCCGAAGGGGAACTAACTAGGCGTCGAAGGTGTGGCGTCCGCCAACGAGCACCACGCGGCCGTCTTCACCGCGGGTTTGGAAGATGCATTCACCAGTGCCTTCATTCCACATTTCGATGGTGAGTTCTTCACCCGGAAACACCGGCGACGCGAAGCGACCTTCCATTGAACGGAACTTGGCCGGGTCAGACCCGCACATTGTGTGCAACAGCGCGCGACCAGTGAAGCCATAGGTGCACAAACCGTGCAGGATTGGTCGATCAAAACCAGCAAGCGCCGCGAACCACGGATCGGAATGCAACGGATTGCGATCGCCTGACAATCGATAGGTGAGCGCTTGATCGGGACGCACGCGGTAGGACACCGACGCATCAGCAGCGCGATCGGGTGCTGCATTGCGATCACCCGAAGGACCGCGATCGCCGCCCCACCCGCCTTCGCCGCGAATGAAAATTGCCGAACCAACCGTGAGCAACGTTTCGCCGGTTGCGTTGTCGACGCATTCGCCTTCAACCGCAACGACGGCGCCTGAGCCCTTGTCGTAAATGCCGACGATCTTGCCCGTTGCAGTGAGCGAACCTTCCACCGGAATTTCACGATGCTGCACAAACGATTGTTCACCGTGCACGAGCATCGCGAAATCGAACGAGCCGATTGCACTGATTGCACCAGAGACGCCAGCGCCAATGACAGCGGCCATCGTTGGAAGCACGCGCTGCGGCACGTCGTGGCTGTTTTCGGTTGTGAACGCGAGTTCATCGATACCAGCGCCAACACCTACGGCGTAAAGCAGCGCATCTTTCGATGTCCATGAGTGGACAACCGGCGCACCTTCAGCACCGACAACGTCATGATTGATCGGCATTGTTTGACCTACTTCCGATCGAGACCGAGCATGTCGGCGTTGGGACGAGCCTTGCCCATGAGTTCTTCAACAAGCGGGCCAACACCGGACGGATCAAGCGTGTTGGTCACCTTCGGGCCCTGGTGCCAGCTTTCGCTAATGGCCAGCAGTTCGCCACGAACATCGAAGACGCGACCGGTGACGCCAGCGGACTCTTCGCTCGCCAACCACACAGCGATCGGAGCGATCCACTTGGTCGACATCGCTTCCTTCACTTCTTCGGGTGCATCGCCGATGCCGAGATCGGCAGTGAGTCGCGTGAACGCTGCCGGTGCAATCGCGTTCACAGTGACGCCGTATCGGCCGAGTTCATCGGCCGCAATAATCGTGAACGATGCGATGCCACCCTTAGCAGCGCCGTAGTTGGTCTGACCGATGTTGCCGTAGATACCTGAAGGTGACGTTGTGTTGATGATGCGTGCGGTGTTGGTTTCGCCCGCCTTCGAACGATCACGCCAATAGGCCGCAGCAAAGTGCGAAGGACCAGCGGTGCCCTTGAGGTGCACCTTGATGACGGCGTCCCATTCGGCTTCGCTCATGTTGGTGAGCATGCGGTCGCGCAAGATGCCAGCGTTGTTGATGAGAACGTCGAGTCCACCGAACGTCGTGATTGCTTGATTGATGAGATTCTCAGCACCTGACCAATCGCTGATGTCGTCGGTGTTGGCAACGGCTTGACCGCCAGCTGCGAGAATTTCGTCGACAACTTCTTGGGCTGGCCCTTGATCGACACCAGTGCCGTCGCGTGAACCGCCGAGATCGTTCACCACGACCTTTGCGCCTTCGGCTGCGAGCATCAGCGCGTAGTCGCGCCCGATTCCTCGACCAGCGCCAGTAACGATGCACACTCGGCCTTCACACAGTCCTGCCACGACGACGTCTCCCTTGTCCGTTCAGATCTAAGGAGCCGATTGTGACACGGCCGGTTCAGGGCCGCCGAGGCCAGGAATCTCCTTGCTGGCGCCTTGATCCCCCACTCTCGGCCACTACGGCCCCTGAGGGCCGTAGAACGCCCTCTGAGGCGACTGTCACACCCATTCCGTAGGTTGAGCGGTATGACCGCTCTTCTGCCTGCCCTGACCCTGCTCATCGGCCTCGCCATCGGCGCATTGGTCGGCACCCGTCTCGCGTCTCGCCCATCGGGCCCTGATCCCCTCGATGTCGACCGCACCCGCGACATCGCTAACGCCACCCTGGCCACCACCATGCGCGAACTCATCGACGTCAACACGCGCCTGCAGGCCGAGGCCAACGCTCGCGTTGCAGCCGAAGCAGCACAGCAGCAGAAGTCGGTGCACGACCTTGTGGCACCCGTTGGCGAACAACTTGCCCGACTCGACCAGAAACTCAACGAGCTCGAAAACAAACGAGTCGAAGATTCGGGTCGTCTGAGCACCACCATTGGTTCATTGGCATCACTCGCCACTTCCCTGCAGAAGGAAACAGCCGAACTGGCATCGGCCATGAAAAACACCAAGGTGCGCGGCAACTGGGGCGAACTTCAACTCCAACGCGTCATCGAACTTGCCGGCATGACCGAACACATCATGTACGAACAACAGGAACACATCGCTGGCGATGGCGATGCAGCACGCCCCGACATGATCGTTCGTCTTCCCGACTCAAAGAAGATCATCATCGATGCAAAAGCACCAATGTCTGCCTATCTAAATGCAATCAACGCCGCCACCGACATTGAGCGCGAACAGCTACTCACGAAGCACGCTGCCGACGTCATGGCCCACGTCAATGCACTCGCAAAGAAGAACTATGCGTCACGTGTCGACGGCTCACTCGATTTCATCGTGATGTTTGTGCCCGGCGATACGTTCCTCACTGCCGCATTCGACGCCAACCCCGAATTCCTCGAACACGCCATCGCGAAGAATGTGTTCCCAGCTTCGCCCGGCACATTGATTGCGCTTCTCAGAGCAATCGCCTACGGATGGCGCCAAGAGCAACTGGCCGAAAACGCTGCGCAGGTCGTCGCCCTCGGCAAAGAGCTCTACGAACGAGTCGGCGTCTTCACGGGCCACCTCCAAAAGGTCGGCACCAACCTCACCAAGGCCACCGAGTCCTACAACTCCGCAGTGGCATCACTCGAAACTCGCGTCATGCCCTCGGCCCGCCGCTTCGAAACGCTCGCCGTGGCCTCCGATCAGGCACTACCCGGAGTCAGTCCTATCGATGTCACCACCCGACAGGTCTCACTTCCCGAGCTCGAATCGGGCTCGGGCACCAAGAGTTCGACATAATCCGGGGCCGGGTGCCTTGCTCCCTACCTACTGGTCGGTAGACTGGTGCCATGTCCGCCGCAGAAACCCTGACTGAAACCACCGAGATTGAGCAGGAACTCGCCGAAAAGGCCCCTGATCGAGCCGAAAAAGGCTCTCTCAAGCCCGTTCTCGACATTATTCCTGCCGAGGCCTACGAGAACCCCACCTGGAAGGGGTTGGCCTACTTCGGCCGCGATCTCGTGATCTATGGCCTTGTGGTTGCTGGGCTCATCGCTTTCAACAACCCCTTCGCCGTTGTGGCCCTCTGGGTGCTTTCCGCCATGGTGATCTCTGGTCTCTTCATCGTCGCCCACGATGCTGCCCATGGCGCCCTGTTCTCCTCCAAACGCCTCAATCGAACAATTGGCACCATTGCGATGTTGCCGTCATGGCACGTGTATGAAGGTTGGACGCTTGGTCACAATCGCATCCACCACGGTTACACCGTTCGTGAGGGATTCGATTTCGTTTGGCACCCCTACACCGCTGAACAATACGCAGACATGTCCAAGCTCGGTCGCCTTCGCCACCGCATTGAATGGTCATGGCTCGGCGCCGGCGCCTACTACCTGCGCGAAGTGTGGTGGCACAAGATGATCATTGGTGCTCCCCCGGCACGGTGGGCCAAAGGCATTCGCCGTGACCGTTTCATCGTCTGGACATTCGTCGCCGTTGCCGCTCTTGCTCTCGGCATTGTTGGTTGGGCGCAATACGGATCAGTTCTCGGCGTGCTCTGGATGATTCTCAAAGTGCTCGTCATCCCGTTCCTTGCCTTCACCTACGTCATCGCATCATTTGTGCACGTTCATCACATCCAGCCGAACATTCGCTGGTGGAAGCGTCGTGAGTGGACAAAGTGGCATGGCCAGATGGAAGGCACCACGGTGCTTCGAGCCCGCTTCGGACTCAATTTCTTCTTCCACTGGATCATGGTGCATGTCCCCCACCACGTCGACATGCGCATCCCGATGTACAACCTCGAAATGGCCACGGACGCGATCAAAGAAGCATTCCCCGGCACCGTGCACGACGAACCCCTTCGATTCATGGACTTCGTGCGCAACACCCGCAAGTGTCGCCTCTATAACTTCGACGAGGGTCGCTGGTACACCTACCGCGAAGCAGCGCAGTACCGCAACGCCCAGCCGGTTACCGAATCTGCTGCAGCCTGAGCCAGGCTCGAACTACGTCGTCAGCATCGATGCATCGACGGTGACTGTTTCACCCGATGCATCAATCATTTGGTATTCGAAGCCTTCTTCGACGATTGCATCGTCAACGCCGAATGCAACTGGAATTTTGTTGCACGCGTTACGCATCAAGTAACTGACGATCTCCACAAGTTCTTGACTGTTGTAGGCCAGCTTCAAACGACCAATGAGTTCGTGGTCAGCCGACGGGGGCCCTACAAACATCGCGTCGACAAGTTCAAGCGCAGCAACTGTTCCTGAAGAGAGCGTGCCGACTGATGAAGGATCGGCGGCGTTCAGAAGTTCATCGTTCGCTCCCGCGTTCAACGCAGCGACGCTCCGCACTGACTGACAACGACGGCACTCGTGAAGTCGTGCACCACGAAGTCGCATGAGCTCCTTCGTAACGGGGTCGACGACCTGCAGGCGACCGACTGCCGACAGCATCGCCATGATGGCAACCATCGGATCAGTTGGGATTTCGCCAGTTGCGCCCCAGGCCCATGAATCGGTAGTGAGCGTTTCGCCTAAAAGCGATCCGAGGATGGCATCGACTCGCTGACCGACATCGAGCAAGTACAAGGCTTGAACAAAGGGCCCTATCTCGGCACCAAGGGCTCCGGCCGATGCCGCTAGCGGGCCGGTGAGTACGCCGGTCACGTCGATGACGAACTGCTCGGTCAGCGCTAGAGCAGCCATTTGGCGTTCATCGAATGCATCAGAGGTGGGCCACGAACTGAGGTCTGCAGTCTGAGCGTCAGAAAGCGTTCCCCATGACTTGGCGGAGAGTTCCGCATCGTTGTTCAACAACATCGCCACTCGGCGACGGGCCAACTCCAAAAGAGTTCCGTCGCACGCTGCGCGCACGGATTCACATGCAACCGCGAGAGTCGCCAGAACCTCTGGAGCCTCGGCAACACGCGGATCGGCCATTAGCGAACGCCACCTGGCGTGAACGACATTGGAAGGTTCTTCACTCCATTGATGAAATTGGATCGAAGCTGAACGGGTGGGCCCGCAAGTTCCAGATCCGGAAGTCGTGTGTAGAGCTCGCGGAGCATGAGCGTGATCTCGCGACGAGCAAGGTGCGCACCCAGACAGAAGTGTGGACCGGGACCACCAAAGCCCACGTGGGGATTTGGATCGCGAAGCACATTGAACGTGTCGGGATCAGCAAAAATTGCTTCATCGCGATTCGCGGATCCGTAATACATAACGATCTTGTCGCCCTCGTGGAACTCATGACCCGAAAGCACATAGTCCTGCGTGAGGGTGCGTCGCATCCAGACGACTGGCGACGAGTAGCGAACGATCTCTTCAACAGTCGTCGGCATCACGCCATTGATATCGGCAAGTAAACGCGCTCGCTGATCTGGGTTCTGCGACAGGTGCGTAACACCCTGGCTCAGCGCTGTGCGCGTGGTCTCGTGTCCGGCCACCGAGAGAAGGATGAAGAACGAAGCAAGTTCGTCGCCAGAAAGCTGTTCGCCATCAACTTCGGTATTCACGAGTGCGGACAACAAATCATCGGTTGGGTTCGCTCGTCGAAGAACGGCGAGGTCGTTGAGCAGACCAGCCAGCGTCGCCCCGGCGCCGAGGAATGCGGTAATGGGATCGGTGCCCTCAGGAATGAAATCGGGATCGCCGCCGGAAAGGATGATGTTCGATTGCGCCAAGACCGTGTCGAATTCGCTGTGGGGAATTCCCATCATGTCGAGAATGACGAGAAGGGGGAACGGCATCGAAACATCTTTGACGAAGTCGATTTCGCCCTTGTCGACGATTCCGTCGACAACTCTCTTCGCGGTTTTCTCGACCTCATCTAGGACGTTGTTCAACATTCGCGGAGTGAATGTTCCCGACACGATCTTGCGCAATCGCGCATGACGTGGATCGTCCATAGAGATGAGCGATCCATAGAACTCGTTCATGTCGGCCGGCATGTCAAGAATCGATACCGCACCTTGGCCCGAGCAAAACACTTCGGGATGACGGCTGATCTCGAGAAGGTCGTGCATCTTCGTGATCGCGAAGTAACCCGGGCCCTCAGGAAACGGCTCAACAATGGGTTCAGGGAAATACGCGATGGGATTTTCGCGGCGCAACGTGGCGAATGCCGCGTTTCGCTCAGCCCACGGCTTGGCCCAAAACTCAATGTCGGAAAGATCAATGTCTTCGAGTTTCACAAGTACTCCTTTGATGAGGACGAAAAATCAGAGAGCGCCGGAACGATCAGTGGTCTCGATGAGCTCAAGACATTCACCGTTCGGTCCGGGCCAGAACAGAACAAGCAATAGCGGAAAATTGTCGCCAACAGAAAGTTCTTCAGTTGGAACAAACGGAGCGGAACCGGCAGCGCGCACCACGGCTTCGTCGGCAGCACAATCGGTGGTGGACCATGCCATCCGGAAAAGGCCGAGTTCATTGGCACCGCGAACACGAACCGTTGTCTTCGGAGCAGGGTCGAGCCATTGGACGAGCGCAACAGTGAACACCGAACCTTCATCGGCGAGGAGCACTGCCCGCACCTGCACGTCTGCTTCGCGACCGTAGAGATCGCCTGGCCACACCATGTCAGCGATTTCCTGGAGCGGAGTAAGGCCCATGACATCTCGGTAGTAGCGAAACGACTCATCGATATCAGCGCAATTCACGACAACCTGTGCGATCGAGGTTCGTTCTCCTTGAAAGAGACCAACCGGCACGCGGTCAGGGTCGAGCAACATTGCGACTCGCGGTTGAACACCTCCACCCTCGACCTCGCGCGGGCCGGCAACAAGAGTTCCACCAGCGGCCACGGCACGTTCAACGGCTGCATCGATATCTGGTGTCGAGATCATCAACCGGTTGTATCCGGGCTCACCATCGAGGCCAGGGGCTGTTCCCGTCGGCAGTGGCGTCTTCCACTCGAGCAGATCGAGCGACAAACCATCGAGGCCATCATCGGAATGCATGATCCACGCGTCCCATGCCACCTCGTCGAGACCGAATGCCGAACCCGATTGGTTCTTGCTTGGCACCGTTCGCAGTACCCGGCGCAGACCAAGGGCCTCATAAAACCCAACAGCAACGTCAAGATCGGAACAATTTGAGTTGCAGTGGTAGATGCGGTTTCCCTGAATCGCCATAGTCGGATCGTAGGGCCACCCAACCGATGGCGTCTTCAGCCCTCAGTAAGACTCGGGATCGTCAATAACCGACTGGGGAACCGGGAACGTGTAGAGCTCTGATGCGTTCTTCCAGGTAATGCGAGCGATGTCTTCGGCCGGAAGATTTCCGATTTCATGCTTGGTCACGGTCTGCGTGTTGGGCCAGGTCGAATCGCAATGGGGGTAATCGCTCTCGATGAGGATGTTTTCGATCCCGATTCGTTCTCGCTGCACAAACGCCGAAGGATCCTCGACCGCACAGAACCAGAAGTTTCGCTTGAGGACTTCGGCAGGTGTCAGATCAGTGCCCGTCCACGTTCCGTACATGTCGTGATAACTGAGCATGTGGTCAAGGCGATCCATGAGGCCAGCCACCCAACCAATGCCACCTTCGGACATACACAGCTTCAGATCTGGGAATCGAACGGGAAGCATCGAGTACAGCCAATCGACTGCGGCGAACATCGCGTAACCGAAGAACAACACACCGACAGTGTCGGGCGGTGCGTCGGGCGCTGTAGCTGGGGAAGTACCCGAGGAACCAATGTGAAGGTTCACGACGGTTCCGGTTTCGGCGCAGGCCTGCATCATTGGGTCCCAGTAACCCGTATGAAGCGAAGGGAGGCCCAACATGTGCGGAGCTTCAGTGAACGACACCGCTTTAAATCCACGTTCTGCGTTGCGGCGAATTTCCTCAGCACCAAGTACAGGGTCAAGAAGCCACGGGATTTGGCAAGGGATGATGCGCCCGGGATGCGTCCCCGCCCATTCCTCGATGTGCCAGTCGTTCCATGCTCGAGTGGTTGCCAGCGCGAGATCGACATCGTTCGTCGTTGTTTGCAGACGCTGGCCGCAGAACCCCGGAAGGAACGAGGGAAAGTTCACTGATGCATAAATGCCGTTGAGATCCATATCCGCGATTCGAGCGTTGATATCCCATGCTCCGCGTCGCATCTCATCGAACCGCGCCGGTTCGAATGAGTATTCAGAAACCGGGCGACCAACAACTGCATTGAACCCAACGTTCGGGATTTCCATCCCGTCGTACACCCACGTTTCCGAGCCATCATCTTTCTCAACGACTCTTGGAGCACGATCGGCCAACTTCGCAGGTAGACGACCTTCGAAGGTGTGCGGTGGCTCCACAATATGGTCGTCGGCAGAAATGATTGTGTAGTCACGCTTGCGGCGTTCGGGTTCGGGCAGGAACGTGACGCCGCCGGCTTTTGACTTTCCGCCAGTGGTGAAATTCATGTTGGACGCGAGATCATCAAGACTGATTGACATGGTTCACTCCAGAACGTCGGGTTCTTCACGGATAAGACGGCGGACCGCTCCGGCCCAATAGACCTCGGTGCCACGTTCAAGAAGCGATGCCTTCATCGCAGGACGCACCACTGCCGGGACAGTTGTTGCAGGACGATCGGCAACGAGAACGTCGTACATCAACTTGCACTGACGATC
>JBIIGP010000231.1:0-3533 GCA_044236415.1 Acidimicrobiales bacterium
TCGCACGTTTCCAATGGACATGCGCCCGCAAGCACACGAGATCATCCGGACCTGGCTCTTTTCCACCACCGTGCGTTCACATCTCGAGCACAACTCGATTCCGTGGCGCAATGCCAGCATCTCCGGCTGGGTGCTCGACCCTGACCGCAAGAAGATGTCGAAGTCGAAGGGCAATGTCGTCACTCCCCTTCATCTTCTTGAGCAATACGGTTCCGACGCCGTCCGCTACTGGGCAGCAAGTGCACGACCAGGAACCGACACCGCCTTCGACGAAGGCCAGATGAAAATTGGCCGCCGTCTCGGCATCAAGTTGCTCAATGCCAGCCGTTTCGCTCTTGGCCTTGGTTCTGAAGATGGCGTTGCCCAGATTCATGATCCGTCTGCAATCACCGAACCGCTCGACCGAGCCATGCTCGCCGATCTTGCGGCACTCGTTGAAGATGCAACGACAGCATTCGATGGTTACGACTACGCCCGTGCCCTCGAACGCACCGAAGCGTTCTTCTGGCAGTTCTGCGACCAGTACCTCGAACTCGTCAAGACCCGTGCATACGGAAGTCGTGGCGATGACGCTGCTCGCTCCGGTCAGGCTGCTCTGCAGCTCGCGCTCTCAACGCTGCTCCGACTCTTCGCCCCGTTCCTCCCCTTTGTTACCGAAGAGGTGTGGTCCTGGTGGCAGAGCGGTTCTGTTCACCGTGCGCCGTGGCCCAACGCATCACAACTTCGCGATGCGGCCGCCGATGGCAATCCGCTCGCTTATGCAATGGGAGCAGAGATTCTCAGCGCAGCACGTCGAGCCAAAACCGAATCGAAGCGCTCGCTCAAGTGGCCAGTCGACGTCATTGACGTCATTGACACGACCCCGCGCACCGAGGCGTTCCAAAGCGTTCTTGAAGATGTTCGTGAAGCGGCGAACGCAACGTCAGTCAGCGTCGCCGTCGGCGCTGAAGGCAGCGTCGCTGTCACCCTCGCCGACGATCCCGACGCCGTCTGACGGCGGCATGTTCGCCTTTGCCGCCGCTGTAGGTGTCGGCGGCTTTGTCGGTGGCGTTTCGGTAAGCACCACCTGGGTCGGCGAACCGGCATAGGCAAACGAAATGCCTCGTTCGTCGAAGGTTTCCTTCAAGCGAGCGCGCAACTCGCGCAACACACCAAACTGCGCTGCCGGTTCGGTCTTAATGACCATACGGACGTGTACGCCATCGGGATCAAACTCTTGAATACCCCAAATCTCGGCGCGTTCGGTGATCTTGGTTGACCATTCCGAATCGGCCTGAATGGTGTCGGCAACTTCCTGCATGACATCGCTGACCGCCGAAATGTCGGCGTCGTACGGAAGCACCACGTCGATAAGCGCGCGCGCCCATTCCTGACTCTTGTTTGCGACCTTCACAATTTGACCGTTGGCAACGTGCCACATCGTGCCCTCAGGATCCCGGATGTGTGTCGCCCGCAGTGTGATGCGCTCGACAACACCCTTGGCGCCGCCACCGACATCAATGGTGTCGCCAACGCCGAATTGATCTTCCGCAACGATGAAGAAACCGCTGATGAAATCGCGCACCATGGTTTGCGTTCCAAAACCGAGGGCGACGCCGACGATGCCAGCTGTCGCAAGCAACGGGCCGAGGCTGATCCCCAACACTTCAAGGGTGAAGAAAAGCGCGAGGAACCACACAAAAGCGGTCCCGATGGATCGAAAAACTGCGGTAAGCGTTTCGAGTCTTGCTTCAGTTCGCACCGAGGTATCACCAGATGCAAGCAGCACTTCAGAAGTCCGACGACGAAGCTTGCCCTTATGGTTGTGCTTCTTTCCTGAGCCGACGGAAAACAATTGGTTCATTGATCTCGAAATCATCCGTCGAACAATCATCGCAACCACCCCTGCGACGACAACGACAAGCAAGATCGAAAGCGGTTTGGCGATGAACCATTCCGCGGCGCGAGCCCATGCCTTTGAGCCAGTCCACTCGAACACGCGCTCACAGAACCATCCGGTGTTGTCGCCGCACGCGTCCTGAAGCGCGGCGGGATCGGTTGCGGCGAGGACCAGAGAATCAATCACGAATGATGACGGTACGCGAAACGGGACCCCCGAAGGGGTCCCGTTCGATAATCAGGCACTGCGCAGGGATCAAGACGCCAGGTTGGCGTTCACAAAGTCCCAGTTGATGAGCTTGTCGAGAACAACCTCGATGAACTTGGCTCGTGCATTGCGGTAGTCGATGTAATAGGCGTGTTCCCAGACATCGATCGTGAAGAGAGCCTTGGCTCCGTGCTTCATAGGAAGATCAGCGTTCGGGGTCTTCATGATGGCGAGCTTGCCGTCTTTCTCGACGAGCCATGCCCAACCGGAACCGAACTGCGTAAGGCCAGCATCGGTGATCTGTGCGCGGAATTCGTCGTAGCCACCGAAGTCAGCGGCGATGCGATCAGCGATTGCACCAGTGGGCTGTCCGCCACCGTTGGGTGACAGTGAGTTCCAGAAGAAGGTGTGGTTCCAGACCTGGGCTGCGTTGTTAAACAGCGGGCCTTCCGCCTTCATGATGATGTCCTCGAGAGAGGCATTCTCGTCGGCGGTTCCGGCGACAGCCTTGTTCAAGTTGTCGACGTAGGTCTGATGGTGCTTGCCATAGTGGTATTCCATGGTCTCGGCACTGATTGTCGGTGCGAGCGCATCTTGGGCATACGGCAGAGCGGGAAGCTCGAAAGCCATGAAGGTTCCCTTCCTCGGAAGTTCGTTGGTAAGGAACGGCAATCTAGCGGAGGGTCGCCGCAACCGTGCAGGTGAGCGACGACCCTCGATCCGCTAGCGAAGTCCGAGCAGATCGGAACAACCCGGCCAGGCACCCCAGCCTGAGCCTTCAAGCACCCGTTGGGCTACCTCGATCTGCTGCTCGCGAGTCGCATCTGCAGCCACTTCGGCGAATTCGGTGCCCCCATTCGAGGCCCATGTGCCATGAGCAAACCCAAGGCCACCCGAGAAACCCTTCACAGAGTCGGTCGCCCAATTTCCGCGAGTCTCACAATGAGCCAGCGCATCCCAGACGCCGGGATCTGATGGGTCAACCCTCACTTCGGGTCGGGTCTGGACCCGCCGAGCAGGCACGGTCGTGGGAGGAGGTGGAGGAGGAGGAAGCGTCGCGAGTGCGGCAGCGATATCGGCCATGGCGGCGTACATATCGACCGGCACCGTTGCAGCGACTGGCACGAGGGCTGAGGGCTCTTCGCCCTTGGCGCTGGCGGCGCCGGTCACGACGCCAACGATCGCGATAGCAAACACCAACACGAACGCCACGACGATCACGGCTCCGTGAGTGAGGCGATCTGCGGTACGTGAGAGAAACGGAACTGCTGACATTGCGTGCTCCTTTCGTGCGCCTCCACGAGCTCCGCGACCATCACGGAGACACCGAACGGACGAACCCGTTCGTCATGGAATTGCAACAAAGCACCCAAATGTTTGTTGGGTTTGTCATCAAACTGCAACGACCCTCGGGCCCATTTCAGGGTGACATTGGACACGCCCCAAG
>JBIIGP010000025.1:0-13272 GCA_044236415.1 Acidimicrobiales bacterium
ACGCGGATCACGAGATCGAAGACCGGCAAGATCGTCAGCCGAAACTCCACGACCGGCGGCGAGGTGCACTGTTGCGAAGGAGGCTTCCGCCAACTCTGTGGCGAACGAACTGATGGCCTCAGCTTTCGCATCGACCGGTGCGTTCACCGCTGCTGATGCACCCGAAACCTCGCGGCCAAAAAACGCGTATCGGTAGGTCTCAGAACGTGCGAGCCAGGTCGCTCCGTCGACGAGCACCTTGGGTGCGGAACGGACAATGCCGATCGCCATCGGAGCATCATCAAGATCAATGATGACGAAACCGTCGGTTGAAGTGAGTTTGCGCGTAGTCACGGTCGGTGAGTCTCGCACAGTCACTGAACACGTCTTTCCTCGGAAAGGCATTGAACCGGGCAGAATGATGAGATGGAAACCATCGATGTCGTCATCGAAATCCCCCGTGGCAGCCGAAATAAGTATGAGATCGACCACGAAACTGGCCGAATCCGCCTCGATCGCCGCCTCTTCTCCGCCACCACCTACCCCACCGAGTACGGCTTCATTCCCGACACGCTCTCTGAGGACGGCGACCCTCTTGATGTCCTCGTGCTCACCGAGGACCCCACCTTCCCGGGATGCTGGATTCATGTCCGCCCAGTCGGCGTGATGTGGATGACCGACGACGCTGGCCGCGACGCCAAGATTCTGTGTGTTCACCACCGCGAGCCCCGATGGCGGGATGCGGTTGATATCGATGACATACCCGCCGAAACACTCGCCGAGATCAAGCACTTCTTCTCGATCTACAAAGATCTCGAACCCGGAAAGTTCTCCGACGTCGGAGATTTCGAAGGACGCGCCTCGGCATGGACCGAAATCGAGGCATCTCTGGCCCGTTACGTGCCCGGAAAACACTGATTCGGTCGCTCCAAGCTGGGAATGAGCAATTCCCGACCTGCGGGGTCGACTTTTGCGCCTGAGTCGGCCATGATGTCGCCCCCACCCACTTTCGAGCCACGGAGGCTTCCGAAACATGGCACTACGGCTTGGCGATATCGCCCCCGACTTCACCGCTGACACCACGCAGGGCAGCGTTTCCTTCCACGATTGGAAGGGTGACTCTTGGGCCATTCTCTTTTCTCACCCGAAGGACTTCACTCCGGTCTGCACCACCGAACTCGGCACCGTTGCCAAGCTCAAGCCCGAATGGGACAAGCGCAACGTCAAGCCGATCGGCCTTTCGGTCGACCCGGTCGACTCCCATATTTCTTGGGAAGGCGATATCGAGGAGACCCAGGGCCAGGCCGTCAATTTCCCCATGATCGCTGACCCGGACCGCAACGTGGCCGACCTCTACGACATGATCCACCCCAACGCCAGCGACACCATGACCGTTCGCTCGGTCTTCGTGATCGACCCGGCCAACAAGGTTCGGCTCATCCTCACCTACCCGGCCAGCACCGGTCGCAACTTTGACGAACTCCTCCGAGTCATCGACTCGCTGCAGCTCACCGATGGCTACAAGGTTGCAACTCCCGCAAACTGGAAAGACGGAGACGACGTCATTGTCGTTCCGGCCCTTTCTGACGAAGAGGCCACCGAGCGTTTCCCCAAGGGATTCAAGAAGTTGAAGCCCTACCTTCGAATCACCCCTCAGCCCAACCGCTGACCAATCTGCAACTGATCTACCAAAGGGGACAGGCGAGTGCCTGTCCCCTTTGCGCGCAGAGGGCCTAGCCTTTCGCCCGTGACAACGACCACTTCTTCCCCCGCCAATACGTCAACTGCTGCTCACACCGAGAGCGTCACCAAGGTTTACGGAGCCGGCGACACGCTCGTCACCGCTCTCGACAACGTGAGCGTTTCCTTCGAACGCAGCAAGTTCACCGCAATCATGGGCCCTTCCGGTAGCGGCAAGTCAACGCTCATGCATTGCGTTGCCGGTCTCGACACCATCAATACAGGGCGGATCTTCATTGGCGATGTCGACCTGAGTGGCTTGAACGACAAGCAGCTCACGCGCATGCGTCGCGACACGATTGGTTTCGTGTTCCAGGCATTCAACCTTGTGCCAACACTGACCGCTCTCGAGAACATCACGCTTCCGATGGATCTCGCTGGTCGCGCTCCTGATCAGGAATGGCTCAACACCATTGTCGCCACCGTCGGACTTGGGGACCGCCTTTCCCACCGTCCCAGCGAACTTTCTGGCGGCCAGCAACAGCGAGTCGCTGTGGCTCGCGCACTGGCAAGTCAGCCGGCAATCATTTTTGCTGACGAGCCCACCGGAAATCTCGATTCTCGAAGCGGTTCGGAAATTCTTGAATTCATGCGCACCGCCGTCGACAAATTCTCGCAAACAATTGTGATGGTGACTCACGATCCGCTTGCCGCGAGTTACGCCGACCGCGTCGTCTTTCTCGTCGACGGCAAAGTTGTCGACGACCTGCAATCGCCCACCACAGATTCGGTGATCGATCGCATGAAGAGCTTCGGAGCCTGACGTGCTGAAAGTGACGTTGCGTGGGCTTATGGCCCACAAGGTTCGCCTCATCGCGACCGCTGTATCGGTACTCCTCGGCGTTGCGTTCATGTCGGGAACCCAGGTGCTTACATCAAGCGTAAGTGCCAGCTTCGACAAAGTTTTTGCTGACGTTTACGCCTCGATCGATGTCGTCGTTCGCTCAACGAACGAAGTTGACACCCCATTTGGTCCCGAGCGGACACGAATCTCGGAAGCGGTTCTTCCCACCCTCGTCGGTGTCCCCGGAGTCGAAGCGGCCGAGGGACAGGTCGTTGGCCAGATCAGAGTGCTCGACAAGGACAATCAGCCGCTTGTCAGCGCACAGGGACCTCCGAACTTCGGACTCAACTGGCTTACGTCTCCAGCGCTCAATGGATGGACCATTGTTGACGGAACGTCACCCGTTGCCCCTAGCGACATCGTTCTTGACGCAAAGAGCGCAAAAGACGGGAACTACGCAGTTGGCGACACGGTCAACGTTTCCATCACGAATGGCGTGCAGCCGTTCAAGGTCGTAGGAATCGCGAAATTTGGAAAACTTGAAACTTGGGGCGGCGCACAGGCCGCTCTGTTTGCAACCACCACGATCCAGACACTGGTCGGCGAACCAGGGATGTATGACTGGATTTCCGTTGCAGGCCAGAACAATGAATCGCAAACGCAACTCAGTGACGAGATCTCCAAAGTCATTCCACCAGGAACTGAAGCCATTACTGGAGCGGAATTTACTGAAGAAAGTCAGAGCGCATTCCAGAAGATCATCGGGATCTTCAGCACATTCCTTCTGGTGTTTGCTCTCATCGCATTATTTGTTGGTTCGTTCATCATCTACAACACCTTCTCAATCATCGTTGCGCAGAGAACTCGTGAACTCGCGCTGCTCCGTGCGCTCGGGGCAAGCCGCGGCCAGGTGTTGCGATCCATCGTCCTCGAAGCTTTCTTCGTGGGACTTACCGCTTCGATCGTTGGTGTGGGCTGCGGCGTTCTGTTGGCGATTGGTCTCAACAAGTTGATGCAGTCGATTGGCTTCTCCGGACCGGATACTCCCATCGTCATTCCACCAGTTGCGGTCTTCGTCTCGCTGCTGGTTGGAACAATCATCACCCTTGTTTCTGCACTCTTCCCGGCTCGCCGCGCGGCAACGGTTCCCCCGATCGCCGCAATGCGCGATGTCGCTGTGGATCGCACCGGTGCATCGCGACTCCGCGTCGCATTCGGACTCATCCTTCTTGCACTCGGTGCATTCATGCTTTGGTTCGGACTTAACGGCAATTCCGATTCAGGCCTTCAGATCATTGGTGGCGGAGCGTTCTTCGTCTTCATCGCTCTCACCGTCATAGGCCCAGTAATCGCGACCCCGTTTGCCAGCGTTCTTGGTTGGCCCCTTCAGAAGGCGAGCCGAATCACCGGTCGCCTCGCACGCGAAAACGCCATGCGGAACCCGCGTCGAACCTCAACCACTGCCTCAGCGCTCATGATCGGCATCGGACTTGTCGGATTCATCGCAGTAACTGCTCAGTCGGTGAAGGCCTCCACCGTTGACGCGATCAACCAATCAGTCACCGGTCAATACGTGGTGACAACAGAGAGTTTCGGCTCAACCGCACTCCCACAGTCGATGGCAACGGAACTCGACGGAGTGGCGGGGGTTGATGTTGCTGCCGGAATTAGTGCGACATTCGCCAATATCAACAACTCGGGCAAAATCATTCTTGCGGTTGATCCCAATGCAATCTCCCAAGTCATCGAATTTGATGACGTAGACGGATCCTTCGCTTCGCTCGGAATTGGCGAGATTGCGGCCTCCGAAAAACTCGCCGAGGAGAAGCAGATCAAAATCGGCGATCCCATTGAATTGGTCTTCCTCCAGGGCGGGGCAACGACTCTCACCCTTGGTTCGATTTACAAGACCGAATTCCCGATTCAGGGACCGGGTTGGATCATCTCTACCGATCAATTCAACACGTTGGTGCCACCCTCGCAGCAAACGTTTTTGTCCATCTACATCAAACTTGATGACACATCCGCCGCTGGAGTCGATGCGGCACTTCCGGGACTCACAGCGGTAACTGACACTGTCCCGGGCGCCAAACTTCAGAATCTGGATGAGTACAAAAAGGCTCAGACCGATCAGGTCAACCAGTTCCTCCAAATCGTTTATGTCTTGCTGGCCCTCGCCCTCATCATCGCAATTGTTGGAGTGGTCAACACGTTGCTGTTGTCGGTGTACGAGCGAACCCGTGAACTTGGACTCCTTCGAGCGGTGGGTATGAGCCGTCGACAAGTCCGCTCAACGATTCGCCTCGAGTCGGTAATCATCAGTTTGATGGGCACACTCATCGGCCTTGTCATCGGCATCGTTTTCGGATGGGCGCTCGTCACCGCATTGGTTGACGAGGGCATCACATCGTTCGCGATTCCGTGGAGTCAGTTGTTCATCATCGTCATCATCGCGATCCTTGCTGGTGTTGGCGCTGCGCTCTATCCCGCACGCAGAGCGGCCCGCCTCGACGTACTCCGAGCAATCTCGAGCGACTGATGGCTCACGATCCCGCACACCTCGAACCCGAGATCACCACGTTTCTCACCGAACGCCATTTGGCTTCGCTCACGACCATGCGCGCCGACAACACGCCGCATGTCGTTGCGGTTGGATTCACGTGGGATTCCGACGAATCGCTCGTACGCGTCATCACCTGGGCCGGCAGCCGTAAAGCACGCAACGTTGCCGAGCGGCCTGGTTCACCAGCCGCGGTATGCCAGGTCGACGGTGGGCGTTGGCTTTCACTCGAAGGCACAGCGACAGTGACCAGCGATCCTGAGCGGGTTGCGATGGCGGTCGCTCGGTATGCCGAGCGTTATCGGGAACCGAAGCAACGCGACGACCGTGTCGTCATCGAGATCGCAATCACCCGAATCATGGGCCGGGGCTAATCAAGGGATTGCCATACTGGTGCGATGCCAACCCGCAACCGGCCATCTCGCTCCATTCTCCTTGTTGCAGCACTTCTGGTCGCGATGCTTCTGGGAATCGATTCCGCTTCGGCGCTCGATGTTTCGCCTTCGGTTCAAGCGCAGACGTTGCCTGCAATTTGTGGATCCCGCCCGAATAGCAACTCGCGCACTCCCCAAGAAATCGCCAACCACTACGAACTCACCGAGTTGCACGACAGCGGTTTTGATGGTCGCGGTCGGACGGCAGCGGTTATTGAGTTCAACGAGTCCGTCAACGAATCTGCATTCAACGATTGGCGTCAATGCTTCGGTCTCCCGGGAGATCCACTTGACCAGCGGCTCGTCACGTTCAACGGAAACGGTGACGCAGTCATCACGACAGGTGCATTTCCCGCGAGCGGCAACGAAGCACAAGGCGATGTTCAAGCACTCGCCATTGGTGCTCCCAACCTTGACCACATCTACTCATTAGTAACGACTGGGAACGAGCAAACTGATCTCGCTGCCATCATTGATGGGATAACGAACGCTTCACTCACAGACGGACGTCGCGTCGATGTTGTGTCTTTGAGTTTTGGAAGTTGCGAAACCAGTTGGAACAACAATCATCCGGGAGCGATCGACCGCACCGAACAGGCGCTTCAACGACTCACAGCTGCCGGAATTTGGTTCTTTAAGGCTGCAGGCGATGCTGGGCCGTCGGAATGTTCACCGCACCCTCAATGCATCCAAGATTCACGACGCGACGAAATGATGAACTATCCGGCGAGTTCGCCGTCAGTGATCTCGGTCGGCGGGACCCAATTCACGCCACTCGACACGATCAGAGTGTGGGATTCAACTTCAATCCCCACACGTTGCGGGGCAGGCGGAGGCGGAATTTCCGAGCATTTCTCAACGACCCCAAGCTGGCAAGACGGGCTCCTCCCCGACAAGCGCGCTGGCCGTCGAGTGCCCGATGTCAGCGCTCTGGCTGGACAACCCGGATACGCATTCATTGATGGATCCGGAGCGTGGTTTGCCGGTGAAGGAACAAGCTTCGCGGCCCCGCTGTATGCCGGTGCATTTGCATCGGTTCGAACTGCGCTTTCTGCGAAAGGCATTGCGTTCCCAAGCGACCTTCATCAAATTCTCTATGCGACCGCGAAGGGCAGTGAGCTCGATCGAGCTTCCTTCTTTGACGTAGTGCGCGGCTCGAACCGGATTTATCCAGAAGTTGATTGCTGCGATGCCGGCGACGGGTTCGATCTCGCCAGCGGACTCGGTGAGCTTCGATTCGCCAAGCTGCTCAGCGCGCTCACGTCACCCCACGACCCCGTGAAACCCGCCTTTACCGGCTGATCGGCTCGCCGGTCGGTCGGCCGGTAAGCACCCGTAGACTCGTCTCATGGCTCCGAACAAACAGCGAGAGTGGCACCCCGCTTTCGAAGAATACTGCGAGACCATTTTTGAGTTACGCGAGGACGACGTTGACGTCATCCAAGCGCGCATAGCCGATCGACTTGAACTCTCTCGTCCCGCGGTTTCGGAGATGATCCGTCGCATGGAAGGTGCGGGCCTCGTCGAAATCAATGGCGGTGTCATTCGCCTCCTTCCCGATGGTCACGCGCTTGCCGAAACCGTTGTGCGTCGCCACCGTCTCGCCGAACGTTTCCTCACCGACATGCTCGGGCTTTCTTGGGCAGATGCTCATGACGAAGCCGGCCGCTGGGAACACGTCATTTCACCAACTGTTGAAGTCGCGATGATGCGCGCGCTTGGCGATCCAACGACCTGCCCTCATGGAAACCCAATTCCTGGCACCGACTACCAACCGCCAACTTCGGTCACACTCAACACTCTTACGGTCGGACAATCGTTCACCGTCTCTCGCATCCCCGAAGAACTCGAGTTCACACCAGGGCTGCTTGAGTTCCTCGAGTCCTCCTCGCTATTGCCCGGCCATTCGGGAACCGTGACAGCGCTCGCACCCAAAGGCATCACGGTTGTTGAAATCGATGGCCAGACCGTCGAGATCGATCAATTCGCGACGCAGCGAATTCTTGTTACTGCCGCCTGAAACGATCTCAATCAAGCAACGAAGCGGGAAGGTCGTCTTCGTGAACGATCGCAAGACGTTTCGTTGCACGAGTAAGCGCGACATACAACGCACGGTTTCCTTGTGCTTGTTCGGCAACGATCAGCGACGGCTCAACCACGATCACGGCATCGACTTCAAGGCCCTTCACAAGACCGACCTCGACGACCGTGACGCGATGTTCAAGACCATGTCGAGTCGCGCGGCCGAACGCGATTCCTGCCGCCTCGAGCCCATCGCACACTTCATCGATGATTGATGATGCACACACGACTGCGACCTGACCGGGATCAACCGCAGCGCGTTCAACCCGAGCCACTGCAGCAACTGTTTCCGCCAGACAGCCTGGCTCCGCTCGCTGGATCAGTGGCTCGGCTCCGTCTTCACGAACAGAACGCGGCGGACGTAGATCGGGAGCAGCCCACCGAAGCACTCGCGCAGCGAGTTTCATGATTGGCGCAGGAAGGCGATAACCGAGCGTGAGTTCGTTTCGGCGGGGTTCACGCTTGGCCGGCAGGAGCGAAAGGATTTCGTCCCAGGATTCGTGCGCCCACTGGCCAGTGGCCTGAGCGATGTCACCCACAACAGTCATCGAACCATTCAGCGAGCGGCGCTCAAGCATGCGCAATTGCATCGGCGAGAGATCCTGCGCCTCATCGACCACGATGTGTCCGTAGGTGCGAATTTCGTCGTCATCATTTGCTTCGCCCTGGCGGCGACGGCGAGGCTTCGGCCCAAGTAACGAGCGGGCCTCATCAAGCAATGGAGCGTCGTCGTGTGTCCAGTCGATCTCGCCAACCGTTTCGGAACGCTCGCGATAGAGCGACTGCCATTCGGCCTCTGACAACAACGTTCCCGCAGCATTCCGCAACAACCCGCGCGCACCGTAAAGGTCATGCAGGAACTGCGCTGGAGTGAGAGTCGGCCACATCCATTCAAGCGCTTCGCGAATGGCGGGATCCCGACGCAGGCGTTCACGAACTTCAGAGGCAGCAATTTCGCCTCGACCGGAAAGCGCGAGTTCGGCATAGAGCTCGTTTTCAACGTACTTACGCGCCGGATTATGACGGCGATACCGCCGACGAGCATCGGAAATGATCTGCGCGCTTCTTGAGCGCGAGACCGTAAGACGTTGAAGTCCGTAACCAATGACCAAATCTGAACGCAATGGGCGTTGACGATCACGAACAGCACGTGAAAGGTACGACACCATTCGCGGGTCGCCCTTTACCCGAGATGTAAGGCCGACGTCGTAATGACGAATGCTCACGTCGGGAACAAGATCAGCAAGCACAGCGAGTTCAACGCCGGCTTCACCTAGCGATGGAAGTACTTGTTCGATGTAGCCAAGGAACAAACGGTTTGGACCAATGACAAGGACGCCTTGTCCTTCGAGTGGGAATCGATGCGTGTAGAGCAAGTACGCAGCGCGGTGCAGCGCAACCACGGTCTTACCCGTGCCCGGCCCGCCCTGCACAACAAGAACTCCCGGAAGCGGGGCGCGAATGATTTCGTCCTGCTCGCCTTGAATCGTTGCGACGATGTCGCCGAGACGACCCGTGCGAGCCGTTTCCAATGCCGTGAACAGGGCACCTTGACCGCGAACAACCTCGCCAGTTTCAATTTCACCGACGGGCATTCCCAAGCTCGCCAAGGTTGCCCCGAAGAGTTCATCTTCGACACCCAACAACCGACGGCCGCGAGTTGCGAAATGACGACGACGCGCCAGCCCCATCGGTTGCCGGCCGGTTGCTCGGTAGAACGGTTCGGCGACTGGCGCGCGCCAGTCGACAATGACCGGATCCTGCGCCGAATCGCTGACCGCAATGCGCCCGATGTAGAAGCTCTCCATAAGGTCATCAGGAGATTCGGCTTCTCGATCGATACGACCGAAACACAGCGCCGCATCGCCCAGTTGAAGTTGGGTCAGACGGTTGTAAACGGTTTCGTGGATGACTTCGCGCTCAAAGCGCGCCTGCTCGGTGCCACCTCGACCAACCTCAACCATGGACGTCAGACGCGATGCGGCCTTCCGCGACTCTTCGAGACACGCATAGGCGTGATCGATATAGGCCTGTTCGGCGTCGAGATCGGGGTGTGGGGCCATGGGTTTGGTCTGAGAAGTGAGAGTCCGTCTTCGAACCGCTGGAAATCTCCAGCGGGGCTCAGAAGGGGGTTCTTCACTTTAGCGGTCCCCCGCCAATTGACCTCAGGCCGCCGGATTCTCCCTCACGAGGCCTTGTCGGTAGCGTGGCCCCGTGACCGATGCAGCCACCTCCCCCCTCCCGCCCTTCCTGCGCGCCTGCCGCGGCATACCCGGCGGTCCTGGCGATCGAGTGCCGGTGTGGTTTATGCGCCAGGCCGGCCGATCGCTTCCCGAATATCGATCCATCCGCGGCTCGGGCAGCATCCTCGATGCAATCGCCGATCCAGAGCTTTCCGCCGAGATCACGATGCAGCCAGTACGGCGGTACGACGTCGACGCCGCCATTCTTTATTCCGACATCGTCGTTCCCGTTGCGGCGATCGGTTTCGGCGTCGATGTTGCCCCTGGCATTGGACCAGTCGTTGAGCGGCCCTTTACTCGCGCCGCCGATCTTGAACGACTGCGGCCGCTCGACCCCGAGGCCGACACGCCCTATGTGCTTGAAACTGTGCGCATCCTCGCTCGTGAACTTCCCGTTCCGTTGATTGGTTTCGCCGGCGCACCGTTCACCGTTGCGAGCTATCTGATCGAAGGTCAACCGTCGCGCACCTACACGCGAACCAAAGCCCTCATGTACGGCGATACAAACCTTTGGCACAAGTTGATGGAACGACTTTCCGATCTCGCGATTGTCTCATTGCGTTCGCAGATTGAGAACGGTGCTGTTGCATTACAGATCTTCGATTCATGGGCCGGGACCTTGAGTGCGCCCGACTACGAGAAATTCGTTCTTCCCCACAGCCAACGAGTGTTTGCAGAGGTTGCCGACCTCAACGTGCCCCGAATTCATTTCGGTGTTGGAACGGGCGAGTTGCTCGGCCTCATGGCGAAGGCTGGCGCCGATGTCGTCGGTGTCGATTGGCGAGTTCCACTTGATGTCGCTCGAACACGCGTGCCGGCAAACATTGCGCTTCAAGGAAACCTTGATCCTGCGCTTGCGTTTGCGCCGTGGGATGTTGTTGAGGAAGCGACTCGCGACGTTCTGCGCCGCAATGGCGGAAACCCTGCTCATATCTTCAACCTTGGTCATGGCGTCATGCCCGAAACAGACCCAACCGTTCTTGAGCGCGTCGTCGAACTTGTTCATAACGAAGGTCGCTGCGATGGAGTTGCATCATGAGTGCTGAACGAAAAATTGGTCTCGTCGTAATGGCCTACGGAACGCCACGAACGACCGAAGACATTGAGCCGTATTACACACATATCCGTCGCGGCCGCGCACCCGAGCCGCAACAACTCGCCGATCTCATCTCTCGTTACGACGCCATCGGCGGTATCTCACCACTCGCCAGTCTCACCGAGGCACAACGAGCCGCGCTTGAGTCCGCTCTTGAGTCACGCATGCCCGGCGCATGGAACGTGGTACTCGGACAGAAGCACGCCACTCCATTCATCGAAGATGGTGTTACTGAACTCGCCGATGCTGGCGTCACCGAAGCCGTTGGACTGGTGCTCGCTCCGCATTTTTCGGGCTTCAGCGTTGGCGAATACCAGCGCCGCGCTGCCGAAGCAGGTACCGAGCGTGGGCTCACAATGCACGGCATCAACAACTGGCACCTCGAGCAGGCCTATCTCGATTTCCTGACTACTGCAGTTCGCGATGCGCTCGTTGAACTACCTGAGCGCACGACAGTGCTGTTCACCGCCCATTCGCTGCCAGAGCGTGTGTTGGAAAATGATCCGTACCCCGACGAACTCGCAGCAAGCGCCACATATGTCGCCGAACAACTCGGGCTGAAGAGTTGGTCACTTGGTTGGCAAAGCGCGGGCCGCACGCCCGAACCATGGCGCGGTCCCGACATTCTCGAGGAACTTCAACGCATCGCCGCTGAAGGATCAGCTGATGGTGTGCTGGTGTGCGCACAAGGCTTCACCGCTGACCATCTTGAAGTTCTGTACGACCTCGACATCGAAGCCGCAAAGGTCGCGAGTGACCTCGGTCTTGCATTTGGGCGCACCCGTTCGCTGAATGCTGACGAAGTCGTCATGAACGCACTCGCCGATCTCGTCGTCGCTCAGGTTCAATGACAAACCGTCGACGTGTCGTCGTTATCGGAGCGGGCATCACCGGTCTGACTGCGGCATTCACGTTGGCAACACAACGACCCGATCTCGACGTCGTTGTTCTTGAGGCCAGCGAACGCGTTGGCGGCAAAATTCTCACCACGCCATTCGCGGGCCGGCCTGTCGATTGCGGGGCCGACGCGTTTCTCGCGCGCGTTCCCGAAGCGCTTGATTTGTGTCGCGAACTCGGCCTCGACACGATCCTCACTTCGCCTTCTCAGAAGTCGGCTTACGTTTGGGTCAACGGCGGCCTCAACCGATTGCCTGCCGGTCTTGTCCTTGGCGTTCCTACCGACCTTGATGCACTCGCTGCTTCTGGAATCGTGAGTTCAGAAGGAATTGCGCGCGCGGCACAGGACCTCACTCGTACTGAATGGATCGACAGTGCAAATGGCTCTGATCCAAACGGAATCGATGATCAATCGGTTGGCGAACTCATTCGCGCTCGTCTTGGCGATGAAGTCCATGAGAAGTTGGTGTCACCTCTTCTCTCCGGCGTGAACGCAGGCGATGCCGACCACCTCAGCCTCGCGGCGGGTGCAGCGCAGATCGCCGTAGCTGCTCGTAAGTCCCCCAGCCTCATCACTTCGCTGCGTGAACAAACGGCCACCACGCAGCACCATCCGGACGCGCCGGTCTTCCACGGAATCCCGGTGGGCACTCAGACACTCACCGATCTGATTCTCGCCCGACTCACACAGGTCGACGTTCCGGTGCATCTTTCATGCCCGGTTTCTTCCATCGCTCCCAACGGCGATGGTTGGACAGTGACAACCCCGCTCGGCGCAATCGCCGCCGACGAGATAATCCTTGCGACACCAGCGCACCCGACCGCACGCCTCCTCGAGTCGATCGCCCCCGAAACCGCTGGCGATCTTGCCTCGGTTGAGTACGCGTCCGCCGCCATGGTCAGTCTCGCCGTTTCGAAGAAATCTCTCGGCGTTCCGCTCGATGCCAGTGGTTTCCTCGTGGCCCAGACCGATCCGCTGCCCACGCTCACCGCGTGTTCATGGGCATCGGCCAAATGGGCCCACCTCGACGATCCTGAGGTGGCGATCTTGCGCGTTTCGGCCGGCAAGTTCGGCGACACCCACGCGCTTGAGCTTGACGACCCTTCACTGGTTGAGGTGCTGGGCGTTGACCTCGCGACAACGATGGGCATTGACGCGGCACCGATCGCCTGGCGCGTCACCCGCTGGATCGATGCGCTTCCGCAGTATCGACCCGGCCATCCCACCCGGGTCGCAGCATGGCGAGCCGCAGTCAGTTCTGAGGCCAAGGGCATCCACCTCGCCGGTGCCGCCTATGACGGCCTCGGCCTTCCCGCGTGCATCCGCCAGGGCCGCCAGGCCGCTGCCGACATCGCCTGAGCTCCCGTTCTGCACCTCTATACCGACCCATTCACGATCGCCGATCGTCAAATGAGGTCGATTTCATGGGGTTTGTGACACAAAATTCTTTGGGCAT
>JBIIGP010000026.1:0-13172 GCA_044236415.1 Acidimicrobiales bacterium
ATGTCAACGCGCCCAAGATGGCCGAAGAGCGCGGCATCACCGTTACCGAAACCACTACGACCACGGCGCATAACTTCGTGAACCTCATCACCATTCGTGGTGGAGCGCATTCACTCGCGGGCACCCTTATGGGTCTCGATGGCGAAGCTCGTCTCGTGATGGTCGACGATCACCGCGTTGATGTTCCTCCAGCCAACCACATGCTCGTGGTTCGCAATGACGATCGCCCCGGAATGATCGGTCTCGTTGGCACGATCGTGGGCGAAGCCGGTCTGAACATTGCGGATATGGACGTCGGTCAGGCCCCGAACGGCGCCTCAGCGATGATGGTTCTTTCCATCACCGAAGCAGTGCCGGCCGAGGTGTGCGAACGCCTTCGTGCGGTGGCAGGCATCGTTTCCGTCGACGCCATCTGACGCCCCCTACCTCGTTGTGACAGCGGGGGAGTGGGCCATGGTTGCAATCAGAGCGCGACCCCGGCAGACTCTTGCCATGCGTTCTTTTGCTCTGGAGCTTCTACTTCGTTAGGCGGGTGCCACATATGGCGCCTGCCAACCTCCTGCGCCCTCGGGCCGGGGGGTTTTTTCGTTCTCCGGCCTGTTTCCGTTTCTTCCCCAAAAAGCACTACCTGCCCCGAAAGGCACCGTGATGAGTTCCACCTCCGACACCACCGCAAACAACGACAGGGTCATCATTTTCGACACGACCCTTCGTGACGGCGAACAGTCGCCGGGAATCTCGCTCGATCAGGGCGAGAAGGTTGAAATCGCGGAGCAACTCGCTCGTCTTGGTGTCGATGTCATCGAGGCTGGTTTCCCGATCGCCAGCCAGGGCGACTTCGAGTCAGTGCAGGCCATTGCGAAGTCTGTACGCGGACCAGTCATCTGTGGTCTGTCTCGTACGGCCCTGGGCGATGTCGATCGTTGTTGGGAAGCGATTGAGTCGGCAGAGCGTCGCCGCATTCACGTGTTCATCGCCACCAGCGAAACGCACATGAAGCACAAGCTGCGCATGACTCCCGACCAAGTAAAGGCCGAAGCAGCATCGGGTGTGGCTCGCGCTCGTTCGTACACCGACGATGTCGAGTTCTCGCCAGAAGACGCGTCGCGTTCCGATTTCGACTTCATGTGCGAAGTTCTGCAGATCGCTGTCGACAATGGTGCGACCACCCTGAACATCCCCGACACCGTTGGCTTTGCTGTTCCGCAGGAATACGCCGAGCGTCTGGCCAACGTGCGCAAGGTGGTCAAGGGCGACTACATCATCTCCACCCACTGCCATAACGATCTGGGTATGGCCGTTGCCAACTCGCTGGCTGCAGTGCAGTTGGGTGCACGTCAGGTCGAATGTGCAATCAACGGTCTGGGTGAGCGTGCCGGTAACGCTGCGCTGGAAGAAATCGTGATGGCGCTCCGTACTCGTTCCGATTACTTCGGTGGCATCGATACCGGTATCAAGTCCGAGGAACTGGCTCGCACTTCGCGTTTGGTGAGTCGCCTCACTGCCTATCCCGTTCAGTACAACAAGGCCGTTGTTGGTCGTAATGCGTTTGCACATGAATCGGGTATCCATCAGCACGGCGTGCTGAATGAGCGCACGACCTACGAAATCATGGATCCAGCCGCAGTTGGTCAGGGCGAGTCGAAAATCGTTCTGGGCAAGCATTCCGGCCGTCATGCGTTTGCCGACACCTTGAAGAAGATGGGTTATGACCTGCATGGCGATGCGCTCAACCAGGTGTTCGCCCGATTCAAGGAACTGGCCGATCGCAAAGTTGAACTGAGCGATGCCGATCTCGAAGCATTGGTCGCCGAGGAAATGGGCGACACCGTTCGTTACGCGTTCTCGCTGGTTTCGCTCGATAGTCACGGTGGGTCGTCTTCGACACCTACGGCAACCATCGTGCTCGATCACGATGGCAAGAAGATCGAAGCAACTGCGGCAGGATCGGGAATGGTCGACGCCGCGTGTGCCGCAATTCGTCAGGCCACAGGCATCGAAGGAACCCTCACCGATTACGCCGTCACCTCAGTGACTGGCGGCGTCGATGCGTTGGCCGACGTTGCCCTGCGCTTCGAGGTCGACGGTGTCTCGATGCCAGGTCGTGGCCTGTCCACCGACGTGGTCGAGGCCTCGGCCCGGGCGCTGCTCAATGCACTGAACCGCATCGTGCGGGTCCGGGATACTGGCGAAGACCCGACCGCGGTGTCGCGGCCGGGCTCGCTCAGTTAATTCAGCGGTTTGTTGCAGGCATCCACGTTGGGCGGGTTGCTTCGAACGCGGTGATCGCGTCGACGTGCTGCAAGGTGATGCCGATGTCGTCGAGACCATTCAGGAATCGTTCCTGAGTGGAATCGTCAAGCGGAAACTCGATGTCGATGTCGAGTACAGGAACCACAACTCGCTTGGTGGCGATGTCGATCGTGATCTCAACGGTTGGATCGGCTTCAACGGCACGAAGGATGCGGTCGCTTACGTCGGCGGGAAGCACGACGGGAACGAGTCCGTTCTTCGCTGAGTTGTTTCGGAAGATGTCACCGAATCGGGGAGCGATCACGGCCGCAAATCCGTAATCCATGATCGACCACACGGCGTGTTCACGTGATGAACCCACACCGAAGTTCGCGCCGGCCACAAGAATATTGGCGCCTGCGAACTGGGGAAGGTTCATGACGAATTCCGGATCTTCACGCCATTCAGAGAACAGGCCCTGGCCGAAGCCGGTGCGCTCAACTCGCTTGAGCCAATCACTTGGGATGATCTGATCGGTATCGACATCCGATCGGTCGAGCGGAAGTGCGGTTCCGGTGATGGTGATAACTGGTTCCATGATGTTCTCAGTTCTCTCAGGCCAGATCGCGAGGATCGGCAAAGGTTCCAGCGATAGCGGTTGCTGCAGCGACGGCAGGTGAAACCAGGTGCGTGCGGCCACCCTTGCCCTGACGTCCTTCGAAGTTGCGGTTCGAGGTGGATGCGGAACGCTCGCCCGGTGACAACTTGTCGGGGTTCATTGCGAGACACATCGAACAACCCGGTTCGCGCCAATCGAAACCGGCGGCGGTGAAGATTTTGTCGAGCCCTTCTGCTTCGGCCTGACCCTTCACCATGAACGAACCAGGAACAACCATGGCGCGCACTCCAGCGGCAACCTGACGACCTTCGGCAACCGCGGCTGCGGCACGAAGATCTTCGATGCGGCTGTTGGTGCACGAACCAATGAACACCGTTTGTACCGGGATGTCCTTGATCGGTGTGCCTGCAGTGAGGCCCATGTATTCGAGTGCACGTGCAGCTGCGTCGCTTTCCGAAGAATCGGCAAACGATGCGGGGTCGGGCACGTTGGCATCGAGTTCGATGACCTGGCCGGGGTTGGTGCCCCACGAAACAAACGGACGAAGTTTCGTCGCATCGATGTCGACAACCTTGTCGAACACAGCGCCTTCGTCGGTGGGCAGCGTGCGCCAGTAGGCAACAGCTGCCTCCCAATCGGCACCGGTCGGGGCGTACTTGCGGCCCTTGAGGTACTCGAACGTTGTTTCATCAGGAGCGATGAGGCCGGCCTTTGCGCCAGCTTCGATCGACATGTTGCAGACCGTCATGCGGCCTTCCATCGACAGCGAACGAATTGCTTCGCCGCGGTATTCGATGACGGAACCGATGCCGCCGCCGGTGCCGATGCGCCCGATGATCGCGAGCACAAGATCCTTGGCAGTGACGCCGTCGGGGAGCGCGCCGTTCACATTGACGGCCATCGTTGAGGCCGGATGCTGGGGGAGTGTCTGGGTTGCCATGACGTGCTCAACCTCGGAGGTGCCGATGCCGAAGGCCAGCGCGCCGAACGCACCATGGGTTGCGGTGTGGCTATCGCCGCACACGATGGTCATGCCCGGCATGGTCAGACCTTGTTCTGGTCCAATCACGTGCACGATGCCCTGTCCGGGTGTGCCCATTGCGTGTTCGACGATGCCGAACTCGGAGGTGTTGGCACGCAACACGTCGACCTGCTTGCGCGAGATGGGATCGGCAATCGGCTGATCGATATCGGAGGTCGGAACGTTGTGATCCTCGGTAGCGACGGTGAGTTCGGGGCGACGAACGCCACGACCGTTGATGCGGAGACCATCGAAGGCCTGAGGTGAGGTCACCTCATGGACAAGGTGGAGGTCGATGTAGAGGACATCGGGTTCGCCATCGGCGCGATGCACGATGTGATCGTCCCAAAGTTTCTGCGAGAGGGTTCTCGGGGCCATGTGCTGCTCCTGATCGGGAGATGGACCGGGGCCGACGATGACGTGAGCCCAGGACGGCGCAGTTTGTGTCTCATATAATGGGACGCTAGTCTTGCTCCGTGGGAAACACTGTAGGCGGTGTCGGCGTGCTGGACAAGGCGGTTGATGTTCTCGCCGCGCTCGAGGTCCAGCCCCGCTCGTTGTCGGAACTCGTAGTCGCTACCGGGTTGCCGCGAGCTACAGCGCATCGACTGGCGACTGCGCTTGAACAGCACGGTCTGGTGCGTCGCGATGACGATGGCCGGTTCATGCTCGGACTCCGGCTCCTGTCACTTGGTCAAGCGGCCGCCGAGACATGGCCACTCGCGACTTCCGCAGCTGTCCCGTTGGCGACGCTTCGAGACGAAACCGGGGAAAGCGTTCAGCTCTTTGTGCGAGACGGCGAAGAACGAGTCTGTATTGCTGCTCTGCAGTCGCTCCATGGGTTGCGAACGATTGTGCCGCTCGGAGCGCGCCTTCCACTCTCAGCAGGTTCGGCAGCACGAGTACTGATGGATGGTGTTTCGCAACCCGACGACTGGGTGCAGAGTGTTGGAGAGCGCGAGGCCGGCGTTGCGTCAGTCTCGGCTCCAGTTCGCGATTCGGCAGGCCGTATCGTCGCTGCTGTGAGCGTTTCGGGGCCGATTGAGAGGACCACCAAGCAACCGGGCAAGCGGTACGGTGCCTTTGTGGTCAATGCAGCGCGCCAGATTGAAGTCAATGCCGGTCTTCGAGGCGAAAGCGCATGACCGAACGCCCACTCGCGGCAATTGATATCGGGACCAACTCCTTTCATATGGTCGTCGCTCGAGTGGGCAAAGTTTCTGTTGCGGGCGAGTTCGTGGGGCCAGCATTCGAGGTCATCGCCCGAGAGAAGGAAATGGTGCGCCTGGGTTCTAGCTCGGGCGACATGAAAGAACTTTCGGATGAGGCGATCGATCGTGGCGTTCTTGCGCTCAAGCGATTAGCCAAAATTGCAGCGATTCACGATGCAGATGTCGTAGCGGTCGCAACGAGTGCCGTTCGTGAAGCTGAGAACGCGGATGTTTTTATCGATAGAGCGCGCGACGAAGCCGGCGTTGTTGTCGATGTCATTGCTGGTGTGGAAGAGGCTCGACTCATTCATATAGGTGTGTTGCAAGCGGTCCCTGTCTTTGATCAACGGCTTGTACTCATTGATATTGGTGGAGGTAGCACCGAGATCCTCGTGGGCGAGCAAGGCGAGATGATTACCGCGGGAAGCTTGAAGCTTGGAGCGATTCGCCTCACTCGGCGCTTTTTCAGGGGCGAGCGACTGCATCCTGGTGCGGTCGAGTCCTGCCGCCGGCACATCCGTTCAGTGCTTGCGCCAATGGTCCGCGAAGTTGAGCGAGTCGGATTTGGTGTGGCTATTGCTTCCTCAGGAACTGCCGAAACGGTTGCATCGCTCGTGAATTCTCAGCGAGGAACAGCGTCACTTCGAACGATGAACAACTTCGTTATGACCAGCGAAGAGATCAAGAACGCAGTGAAGTCGCTCGTGGCCGCGAGTTCCGTGGAAGAACGAAGAGCGCTTCCAGGAATGGATCCCAGCCGGGCCGACATCATTCTCGCTGGTGCTCTCATCCTTGAGCAGGCTGTTGAAGAGCTCGGTATCGACGAGATCGTGATTTCGGATAACGCACTTCGTGAAGGTGTCCTCCTTGACGCTTTGTCTCGTCGAGGAGGCGCGACCCTTCACCACTTGCGCGATCTGCGTCGGAGAAGTGTCCTTCATCTCGCCGAATCGATGGATGACGACGTCGATCACTCAATGCGCGCGGCTGGCTTCGCCCTGGATCTATTTGATGCAACCTCGTTGCTCCACGGGCTTGGCGACGACTCCCGTGAATTGCTCGAAGCGGGGGCTCTCCTCGCCAATGTGGGCTTGTCGATTTCGCACTCCGAGCATCACAAACACAGCTATTACGTGATTCGACATTCAGATCGACTTTCAGGTTTCACTGACCACGAGATCGAACTGATCGCGCAAATCGCGCGCTACCACCGCAAGAGCGCACCGAAACCAAAGCATCCAGAATTCGCCCGTCTTTGGCCCGAGGATCAGGAGCGGGTCCGAATTCTCGCTGGTCTCCTTCGGGTTGCAATCGCGCTTGATCGCTCGCATAAGGGCAGAGTTGAGCGCATAGTTGTTTCTGCAAAGCAAGATGCGGAAGAGGTTGTGATCGCAGTGCGGCAGCGAGAAGGGTTTGATGCTGATCTAGAAGTGCAAACGGCAGAAGATCGAAAAGGATTGCTTGAAGACGTGTTGGGCCGACGCGTTCGGTTCAGTGGCTGAGATTGGTGGGTGTCCGGTCGGGCGCTGTGTGAACCAGTAAGAAATCTTTTCGGCCGTTGGACGGACCAGTTCAACCGAGGCGAGACGCAACGTCTTGGCAAGCAACCATGAGGACGTCGGCGAATCGTTCTGGTCGCGTTGCGCAGATGTCATGGCGGCCACTGACTTCGAAAACATTCGCGTTGGTGATTGAGTCAGCGAGTTGTTGTTGGCGATGAGGTGGCACAGTTTCATCACGGGTTGTGAGACCGACAGCGGTGGGCACGTTGACGGTGTCGATCCAATTTCGAGCGTCGAATGATGCAACATCGTGTCCCGCTTCAAGCATGATCCGCAGATCGTTTTGGCGGGCTTGTTCGCGAGCCCAGATACCCAGCGGCGTGGTGTCGTATTTCGAAACGAGAACTCGTTCAGAAACGCGACGGTTGACCGAAGATGGTGCCACTCGCGTCGCGAAGGAAAGCCCCGTTACAACTCCTTTGAGTGCACGCTCGCCACGACGATCGCGGAATCGTGCTGCGGTTGCACAAAACACAAGTCCCTCGATCATTTTGGGATGGCGTCTCCACAGCAACTGCGAAATCGGTCCGCCCATCGAATAACCGACGGCGATGGCGCGGTCGACGCCCAGAACTTCAAGTACCGCGGCCGCATCATCGGCACAGTCTTCGAGTCTGAAGCGACGGCGACTACGAATCCCGTTGCCGTGACCTCGGTGATCCATCGCGATCACGTTGAACTCGCGCTGCAATGTTTCGTACGTCCCGAACCAATTCAGTGCGGAATTTGCGGTCCACCCGTGCAAAAGCAACAACGTGGGTGCGCCGAGCGGGCCCCGAGCCTCGCGGATCCATGTTGTTCCGCGGCCGGGTAGTTCGAGTTCGCGCCCATCAGGAAGGCCTGGGGTGAGGAACGGTGTGGACCCGGGCAACGAGGGCGACATGTGAGTGAAGCCGTCAGGCTTCGATTGCGACGATCTCGACCTTGAGGACTCCACCAGGAGCTTCGAAGTCAACGATGTCGCCGACCTTGGCGCCCATGAGAGCGACGCCAAGCGGTGATCCTGGGGTCAGGACTTCGAGTTCGCCACGCTCTTCGACCGAGCCGACGAGAAGACGCTCAACCTCGTCGTCGTCTTCGTAGCGGATGCTGACGATCACGCCAGCAACGACGGCGGAACCATCGGCAGCCTCGACAATTTCGGCATCAAGAAGGAGCGCCTCGAGCTGGCGGATTCGGGCTTCCATCTTGCCCTGCTCCTCTTTGGCGGCGTGATAGTCGCCATTTTCGGAGAGATCGCCCATTTCTCGGGCAGCCTGAATTTTGCGGGCAATATCGACCCGGCCATGGGTTGTGAGCTGCTCATGTTCGGCGCTCAGCCGGTCGTGGGTCTGTTGGGTGAACTGGTGGACGTCGGCCATCTCGCCAGCGTACAAGGCACCCGTGGAACTCGCCTAGGGCGCCGGAAGGGGGTCGGGCTAGAGTCATGACCCATGTCCACACCGAGCCCACACCGTTCGCGCTCCATCGTGATCATTCGCTAGCGCACGCCGAACCCGGTGTGCGCCCTCGGCCGTCCACCCCGGTGGGCGGCTTTCTCGTTCCGGCACAGGTCTCGTCCCACATTCGTCAGCACCACCCTCATCTGCACAGCAATCAATCGGAGTCATTGTGAGTCACAGAATCGGAGTCATCCCCGGAGACGGAATCGGCCATGAGGTCATCCCCGTGGCGCTCAACGTCGTCCGCGCCGCAGGCGTTGAACTTGATTGCGTCGATTACGACCTCGGTGGGTCTCGGTATCTGCGCGACGGCGTCGTGCTTGATGACGCAACGATTGAAGAGTGGCGCGGTCTTGATGCGCTCCTACTTGGCGCAGTCGGAACCCCCGATGTTCCGCCCGGTGTTATTGAACGCGGGCTTCTTCTGAAGATGCGTTTCGATCTCGACCTCTATGTGAATCAGCGTCCGTTTCTTGCCCCCGACGGTTCACATGATTTCATCGTGATTCGTGAGAACACCGAAGGCACCTATGCCGGCGAAGGTGGGTTCTTGCGTAAGAACACCCCGTTCGAGGTCGCAACACAGGGTTCTGTCAATACCCGTCACGGCGTTGAGCGTTGCGTTCGGTATGCGTTTGAACTCGCCCGTAGTCGCGACCGCAAGCACCTCACGCTTGTGCACAAGACCAACGTGCTCACGTTTGCTGGCGATCTTTGGGAGCGCACCTTTAACGAGGTTGCCGCTGAGTATCCCGATGTTGCGACCGCTTATAACCATGTCGATGCAGCCTGCATTTACTTCGTTGAAGATCCGAAGCGTTACGACGTGATCGTTACCGACAACCTGTTCGGCGACATCCTCACCGATCTCGGTGGGGCGGTTTCTGGCGGCATCGGCTTCGCGTCGTCGGGCAATCTCAACCCCGATCGCACGAGCCCGTCCATGTTCGAGCCAGTACACGGCTCGGCACCCGATATCGCTGGTCAGAACAAGGCCAATCCCGTTGCCGCAATTCTCTCGGCAGCGATGATGCTCGAATTCCTCGGTGAGGACGCGGCCGCTACCGCAATTCGTAACGCGTGTTCCGACACCGCAACCCTCACTGGTTCCACTACCGAAATCGGCGACCTTGTCGTCGCTCGTCTCTGAGAGGCAACGCAATGCCCATTACGCCTACCAACAAGATTTGGATGAATGGAACGCTCGTCGATTGGGACGATGCGAAAATCCACGTTCTCACGCACACTCTTCATTACGGCATGGGTGTGTTTGAAGGAGTTCGTGCTTACGAGACCCCGAAGGGGCCTGCGGTGTTCCGTCTCACCGAACACATGGAGCGCCTGCACAACTCGGCGAAGATCCTTGGCATGGACATGCCTTATTCGGTCGACGTGCTGGTGCAGGCAACCAAGGACGTCGTAAAGGCCTCTGGTCTTCCTTCGGCCTACATCCGCCCGATTGCCTATTACGGCTATGGCGAAATGGGACTCAACACGCTTCCGTGTTCCGTCGACGTCGCTATCGCGTGCTGGCCTTGGGGCGCGTACCTCGGCGAAGACGCTCTCACCAAAGGCATCAGCACCAAGATCTCTTCGTGGACTCGCCACGACCACAACACGATGCCGCCTGCGGCCAAGACCACTGGCAACTACGTGAATTCGTCGTTGGCAAAGGTCGAAGCGCTTAAGGGCGGTTACGACGAAGCCATCATGCTTAACCCGCAAGGTTTCGTGAGCGAATGCACCGGCGAGAACATCTTTGTTGCGCGCGACGGTGTGTTTGTCACGCCCCCGATTGCAGCCGGTGCGCTCGAAGGAATCACTCAGGACAGCGTTATGACGATCGGTCGCGATCTCGGATATGAGTTCCGTGTCGACTACCTCACTCGTTCTGACCTCTACGTTTCAGAAGAAATCTTCCTCTGCGGAACCGCTGCCGAAGTTTCGGCAGTAAACGCAGTCGACGACCGCCCGATCCCGTGTCCTGGCCCCATGACGTCGGCAATTGCTGCTGAATACGGTCGCGTCGTTCGTGGGCATGTTCCCCGTTACGAGGACTGGTTGGAGTATGTCCACTAAGAACGGTTCCACGCCGGAACTTCCGTTGCTGCCTTCGTCGGTCGAAATCTTCGACACGACGCTGCGTGACGGCGCCCAGTTCGAAGGCATCTCACTTACGGTCGAAGACAAACTCCGAGTTGCTGAACAACTCGATTGGCTTGGCGTCCGTTGGATCGAAGGCGGCTATCCGCAAGCCAATCCGAAGGACGAAGAGTTCTTTCGGCGTGCGCCCTCAGAGTTGAAGCTGACGAATGCCGAACTCGTTGCGTTTGGTTCCACTCGTCGGCCCGCTGGCAAGGTTGACGTTGATCCCACGCTTGCGGCGCTTATTGGGGCCGGAACATCGACGGTGTGCATCGTTGGCAAGAGCTGGGACTTTCACGTCACCGAAGCACTGCGAACCACGCTCGATGAAGGCATCGCAATGGTGGCCGAATCAGTTGCGTTCCTAAAGGCCGAAGGCCTGCGAGTGTTCTTCGACGCCGAACACTTTTTTGATGGATACAAGGCCAACGCGGAATTCGCACTTCGTGTTCTCGAAGCGGCAATGGTGAACGGTGCCGATTGCGTCGTTCTTTGCGATACCAACGGCGGATCTCTCCCGCATGAGGTCCAGCACATTGTTTCTGATGTCGTGTCGTTTGTCGGTGGAGCGACTGCAGTCGGCATTCACACGCAGAACGATTCAGGCTGCGCAGTCGCCAACTCCGTTGCTGCAGTTGTCGGTGGTGCCACTCAGGTGCAGGGAACCATTAACGGCTACGGCGAGCGCACTGGCAACGCCAACCTCATGACGGTGATTCCCGATCTCACGCTCAAACTTGGTGTTGCGACTCTTCCCGAAGGCCATCTCGACCGGCTCACCGTTGTGAGTCATCGGGTTGCTGAACTCGTAAATCTTCCCCCGCATCCGGCTGATCCCTTCGTGGGTGCATCAGCATTCGCACACAAGGGCGGGCTGCACACTTCAGCGCTCGGTCGTGCTGGTGGAGCAACCTACGAACACATCGATCCCTCGATCGTCGGTAACCACACTCGCGTGCTGGTTTCTGATCTTGGTGGTCGTGCCGGCATGGCGTTGAAGGCCGACGAATTTGGTGTTGAACTCGACGATCCATCGGTTGCCGCGTTGTCGGAAGAACTCAAGCAACTCGAAGCTGAAGGATGGCTTTTCGAATCCGCTGATGCATCGCTCGAACTCCGAATGCGTCGCGCCACGGGTTGGGTGCAGGATTTCTTTGAGGTCGAGGAGTATCGCGTCTCGAGTTTTCACCGTGAAGGTCCAGCTCTGCCCGACGGAGGCCTTGAGGTAAGTACCGAAGCCACAGTGAAGCTTTGGATCAACGGCGAGCGTGTCTCGGCCGTCGGTGAAGGAAATGGTCCTGTGAATGCGCTCGATGCTGCTGTGCGTCGCGCGCTCAACGGTCGGTTCCCCGCCCTTGATCGCATCCACCTCACTGATTTCAAGGTTCGTGTTGTCGATGGCGGTGCAGCCACGGGTGCAGTCGTTCGCGTGCTCATTGATTCCACCAACGGCGATCGTGTGTGGACGACCGTCGGTGTCGATTCGAACGTCATCGAGGCCTCATGGCAGGCGCTCATGGACTCCATTCAGTTCGGGTTGGTCCACGCCGACGATCTCGCCGGGTAGATTCACCACCAATGGCTGCTCCTGATTACGTCCCCGCTCCCGTCGACGATCTCGCTCGGGTTTATCAGTCGCCTCCTTGGCGGCCCGAATCATGGATGGCCGATCGTCCGGCGGAAATCACCGGTCGTCAGCCTCTCGGTCCTCGACTGGGCGATCCTGGCCCCGATCAGGGATTCGCTCTTCGTTTAGCTCGTCAGGTCCGAGGTCGCCTCGTGCTCACTTCGGCAGAATCTGAAGACGATGCAATCGCGGGCATCGTTGCGATCGCTATGCGTCGCTCGGCCATGTTTGGTCGCGCGCCGGCCATTCACGACCTCACCGTTGCCCTCACCCTCTGGGGGTATTTGTCAGAAGCTCCGGCCGACCTCGTTGCGGTTCGTGCTCAGGTCTTCGCCGCTGTCGCCAGCACGCACCACTACATGGAACGTCGGGCACTCGTCGACGCAGTACCCGACGAGATTCTGCGCCTTGACCCCGCTGCGGTCGACGCACTCGTTCGCAACGAACCGTCGCGCGTCATGGCCATGGCCAACGCCGCGTTGGCTGGTCAATCACACGACGACCACGCCTAACAATCCCGAGCCGATTCGGCTCTCGGTGGCGCAGGTGTGCGGCTAGGGCGTAACTGCTGTGCTCGGACCAGAGCTCTTCGACGACCACGACGAAGGAGTCGTAGCGAAGATGTCGATTGGCGTTCCTGCAGGGATGCTCTCAGCGATCTTGGTGACCACGTCATTGGGGATGCGGACGCAGCCATTTGAGGCTTTGGTACCAACGAGTTCAGGTTGGTTGGTGCCGTGGAATGCAACTTGAGGGAGACCATTGTCGAATGTGTCAAGAACCTCGCTGTAGCCATTGATCGGCAGGATCCAAGCGCCGTAAACGCCGGTGTCAGAGGAGTTCTTGATTTTTTCAGTCACGAAGTAATGCCCGACCGGTGTCGGCGTTGAGTCCTTGCCGATTACGACGTCAGTTTCAACGAACACATCAGGACCCTTGAAGACCTTGAGGTGGAACGTTGAAAGGTCGAGTTCCATGCGGTACTCAGTTGCCGCGATGGTGACATCGTCAGCCTTGACCCAGCCGGTGGTGTGGTTGGGGCGAGCGGTGATGAGCACCTTCATGTAGTCGCCTTGATTTTCAAGAACCTCAACAACAAGTGGATTCTTGTAATAGGTGGGGTTTGTGAACTCGTAACCGTCGGCGGTCTTTTTCACGCCGGCGGAGTTGAGTCCGTTGCGGGGGATTGCGGGAACCTTCGAGGCAAGTGTTGTGGAGGTGCTTGACGTACTCGACGGGGGAGAAGTGACGACACTCTTAGGGAGCTGGTCGAGGACAGTGAGCTTGGCTCCCTTTGCGGTTGCATATGTGGT
>JBIIGP010000027.1:0-13131 GCA_044236415.1 Acidimicrobiales bacterium
GGTGAGACGGCGAGGATCTCAACGGCGCAGGCCTTGAACTTTTCGAAATCGTCACTCATCGGGTCTCCTTGGTAATCGGTGCGACAAACCTAGCCGGGGGTCGCATTGGTTTTGGTGCTGCTAGGGCTCTCAGCCGCCCATTCCGAGGCCACCATCAACCGGCAGAACAGCGCCGGTGATGTAGCCGGCCTCGTCTGAGGCGAGGAAGGAAACGGCGGCGGCGATTTCGTCGGGCTGACCCATACGGCCGAGGGGGACAGCACTGGTGATGGAGTCGCGCATTGCGTCGTCGACGGCGGCGAACATATCGGTGGCGACGGGTCCGGGGGCGACGACATTCACGGTGACATTGCGCGACGCGAATTCCCGAGCGAGTGATCGTGCAAGACCGACGAGACCGGCCTTCGATGCTGCGTAGTTTGCTTGACCGGCTTGGCCGACCGAGCCGACAACCGATCCGATGAAGATGATCCGACCCCAGCGAGCGCGCATCATTTTGGGAACGGCGCGGCGGGCGGCGCGGAATCCGCCAACGAGATTGGCGTCAATGACATCGGAGAAATCCTCGTCGGTCATGCGCAATACGAGTTTGTCGATTGTCATGCCAGCGTTTGAGACGAGAACTTCGACAGGACCGAGCTTCTCTTCAATCTCGGTGAATGCCGCTTCAACCTGTTCGGTATCGGTGACATCGCATTGCACGCAAAGAAGATCTCCGGCATCGGTGGGTGCAGCGCTGCGGTGTGTGATCGCAACCTTGTGGCCCGCCGCGGCGAATGCCTTGGCGCAGGCAAGACCGATACCTCGGTTTCCTCCAGTAACCAGCACAACTCTGCTCATTGGTTTTCCTCCGGAAGATGACCTGTCCATCGAATGATTGCGCTTGCCCAACTCATGCCCGCACCGAAACCAACAAGAAGCACGTTGTCGTTGCGCTTCACGCGGCCATTTTCGATGGCATCAACAAGAGCGAGGGGGATCGACGCCGAAGACGTGTTGCCGGTTCTGTGCAGCACCATGGCGACACGGTCCATCGGCATGTCGAGGCGCGTGCAGGCAGATTCGATGATGCGGATGTTGGCTTGATGCGGGACCACGAGCGCAATGTCATCGGCGGAAAGGCCGGCATCGGCCATTGACGCCGTTGCCGAATCAACCATCACAGTGACGGCTTTACGGAAAACCTCTTTGCCGACCATCGACATGTAACCGCCGATAGGAGCTTCAAGGAGTTCGCGGGCGGAACCATCGGAACCAAGATCGAAGGAGATCAGTTGACCATCGCCTTCGACGGCCTCAAGCACAACCGCGCCTGCGCCGTTGCCGAAAAGGATCGCTGTATTGCGGTCGTCCTGATCGGTGACTTTGGCGAGCGTTTCGGCGCCAATCAAGAGAATCCGCTTGAGGCCCATCGCGATAAGCCCATGTGCTTGCACAAGTCCATAGACAAAGCCGGAGCATGCAGCGTTGATGTCGCATGCGCCTCCATTGATCTGAAGTTCTTCCTGGACCTGCGATGCGGTGGAGGGAATTTGATAGTCGGGAGTGGTCGTTGCGAGAAGGATGAAATCAATGTCGGCGCCAGTGAGGCCTGCCATGTCGAGTGCTTTGCGCCCGGCTTCAACGGCAAGGCCGGCGGTGGTGCCACCGTGACGACGTTCGCGAATCCCGGTTCGTTCGGTGATCCACGCATCGGTGGTGTCAAGGCGCGCTTCGAAATCAGCGTTGGTGACGATGATGTCGGGGAGCGCCGTGCCCCAACCAGTGATGGTTGCGCCACTCGGGGCAGGAATAGTCATCGGTTCCTCGGGGTAAGGGTGATCACGCGGTACGCAACCATGCAATGGGCTGGCTGGTGGTGACGCGCTCGCCTTCGACGGCAAGGACGCCGACCAAGGTGCCTGCGAAGGGGGAGCGAACTTCTTGTTCGCCAACACGACCTAGGACGGTGCCTGGGCTCAGGGCAAAGCCGGGCGCCAAGTCAGCCGCTGGAGTGAAGACGCCAGCAGCTGGGCTTACGACCATGCGTTCAGTGGCGAAGAGATGCTCGCCCTCGTGCACCGCAACGCTTTCGGACGGTGAGGCCAGTGCGGTGAGGAGTTTGTCGAGGTCTTCGGGAGTTGAAACCGCCAGCGTTGTTGTAGAGGTAAGTGTGCGCTTCGCCATGCCGGTAAGCACGCTTCCTGGACCAAGCTCAACGAAGACAGTTGCGCCGGCATCGCCAATGTTGTGCAGCGTCTGGCGCCAGCGAACTGGGCTACACAACTGGGCATTGAGAAGTTCGGTCCACTCAGCACCGGTATGAGCTCGGGCGTCGACGTTCGCATAGACGGGAAGGTCGGCTTCGCGAAGATCGGCCGACTCGATAGCGCTGCGCAATCGATCGCGCGCCGGAGCCATAAAGGGGGTGTGGAAGGCGCCGCTGACGGCCATCGACATCACCTTTTTGGCGCCGATTTCTTTTGCGACAGCAGATGCTTGCGCTACCGCTTCAGGATCGCCAGCGATGACGACCTGTCCGGGAGCGTTGTAGTTGGCCACCCACACGTCGCCGTCGACGCGGGCGCAGGCAACTTCGACATCGCCATCATCGAGCCCGAGGACCGCAGCCATCGTGCCGACCCGAGCGGTAGTGGCATCGAGCATTGCAGCGCCGCGTTCTGCGACAAGCGTGAGGCCTTCTTCGAAGGCCAGCGCTCCTGATGCCACGAGTGCGGTGTATTCGCCAAGGCTGTGACCGGCAGCGGCAGCGGGCTCAACGCCGAGGCGTTCCACTGCGTCAAGAACGATCAAGCTGGTGAGGAATGTCGACAATTGCGCGTTGTCGGTGCGGGTGAGTTCCTCGGCTTCGGTATGGAGGAGGAGGTGCTCGAGGTCGCGGCCAAGAACGCTTGAGGCTTCAGCGACGAGTTCCCATGACGGGTGGTCTCGCCACGCGTCTCCCATGCCCGGTTTTTGTGATCCCTGGCCGGGGAAAGTGAAGACGATCATCGTGGCGGTGGTGGCTTTCGCTCGTGGGTGAAGGGCGTTGGTGCTCTGACCACTGCTCTGACCCGGATGCGGTCACTTCGGTTTCATTTTCCCAGCCGGAGCGGGGAGTGGTGTTCGTGCGGCGGGAGGGACTCGAACCCTCAAGCCCCGAAGGGCAGCGGGGTTTGAGCCCGCCCTGTATGCCAATTCCAGCACCGCCGCAGAGGTGCGGACGCCACGCTACCAACTGACCGGAGGCTGCTCTTCACTCATTGGGGTCGAGCGCCCGAGTGTCTTGGCAGCGCCGGTCCTACACTTCGCCGCCATGACAAGGGCGACATTGGAGCGGAGGCTCACCGAGATCGGTGTTCTGTTGCGCGACCTGCGTCATGAACTGGCAGTTGCCGACGAGCAACTGGCCCATTTCGCCGATGAGGCCGACGATGCTCGCCTCCGGTCGCTCGTTTCCGAGACTCCGCTCGCCGAACGGGAGCATCGCACCGCTGCTCGTCACGCCGAGGCCATGGAACGTCACCGCAACGAAGTGGTTGCCGATATCGGGCGGCTCGAGCAACAGCAGGATGATTTGCTCGACAGACTCAACGACGCCATCGGCTGAACCGGTACGATCGAAGGACGGTCCGTATTTGGTCGGGCCTCCACTCTCAAGGGGCTGCAACGTTGCCGACCCGTGTCGTCATCGCCGAAGACGAGGCGATCATCCGACTCGATCTGAAAGAGACCCTCGAAGAAGAGGGATACGAGGTCGTCGGTGAAACTGGACGGGGCGACGAAGCCGTCGCTCTCGTTCGTGATCTCAAGCCCGAAATCGCCATCCTCGACATCAAGATGCCAGGTATCGATGGTCTCACGGCAGCGAGACAAATAACTGCCGATCAGTTGTGCGCTGTATTGGTGCTCACCGCTTTCAGTCAGCGAGACCTGATCGAGGAAGCTCGCGATGCCGGAGCCCTCGCATATCTCGTGAAGCCATTTCAGCGCAGCGACCTCGTGCCAGCGATTGAATTGGCAGTGGGACGGTTCCGCGAATTGCGGGCGCTCACCGAACAAACGAAGTCGCTCGAAGATCAACTCGAAACTCGCAAAGTGGTTGACAAGGCCAAGGGCGTCTTGATGGATGCCCACGGTTTCACTGAAGCCGACTCGTTCGCCTTTGTGCAGAAGACGGCGATGCGTGATCGCACCACGATGCGCGCCGTTGCTGAATCGATTCTCGACGGCACCCTTACTCCGGAGACCCCATGACCACGTTGATGCTCATCGACGGAAACTCGCTCACCTACCGAGCGTTCTTTGCGTTGCCGACTGACATGGCCACGGCATCTGGGCAGGTCACCAATGCGGTCTTCGGGTTCACGTCAATGCTCGTGAACCTTCTCCGAGATCAAAAGCCCGATCATCTGGCGGTGGTATTCGACCGATCGGAACCAACCTTCCGTCACGAAGCGCTTTCCACCTACAAGGGAAATCGCGATGCCACCCCCGATCTACTGCGTCAGCAGATGGGCATTGTTCGCGAAGTTGTCGAAACGCTGCGCGTTCCGGTGCTTGACCTCGTTGGATTCGAAGCCGACGACATCATCGCCACTTTGGCAACAGCAGCCGAAGCACGCGGTGACGACGTCATCATCGTCACTGGCGATCGAGACAGTTACCAACTTGTTCATGATCCTCATATCAAGGTGCTCTACAACAAGCGTGGTGTTTCTGATTACGCGTTGTATGACGAAGCAGGAATCTTCGAACGCACAGGTGTAAAGCCAACCGATTATGTGCACTACGCCGCTCTCCGTGGCGATCCCTCCGACAATCTTCCGGGTGTCCCCGGTGTTGGCGAAAAGACCGCAGCGAAACTGATCAATCAGTACGGCGGTATCGACGGTATTTATGAGCACCTCGACGAACTCACGCCGAAGTTGCGCCAGAACCTTGCCGAGAACGAAGACAAGGCTCGGATGAACATCGACTTGATGACGTTGCGTCACGACGCGCCCGTCACTGTCGACCCCGACGAACTGCAGATCGGTAATTTCGATCTTGCGGAAGTTCGACAGTTGTTCGACTTTCTTGAGTTCCGTCAATTGTTCGATCGCCTCATCGGTGTCTTGGGTGTCGCCAATGATTCGCCAGAGGCTGCCAGCTCCAGCGTTCTTGAAGCCGAGCGCACCGATGTCTCAACGCAGAAAGACGCCATTGCGTTGTTTGCTGAGTTGGCGAAGACCGATGGCCCACTTGCTGCTGCTGGCGCATGGGAAGGCGACGAAGGACGCTCGGTCTTTGAGGGCATTGCAGTCGTCACCGATGCATCGATGGGTGAAGTTGCCTGGATTGGCGCCGAAACGCTTGCGGCCCCAAAGGTTGCCGCCGCTGCTGGCACATTGTTCGCCGATGGTGGCCGGGCTGTCGTTGCCCACGATGCCAAGGCGCTTATGCGTGGTCTCGACACCTGCGGCATCGATCTTCGTTCACTTGCACTCGACACGATGATTGCGGCCTACCTGCTCGATCCGGCAGAGCCTCGCTATTCACTCGAACCGTTGCTCGATCGTTACGCCGATGCCTGTTTGCCGCAGGACGACGATCAAGGTGAAGGTCAGCTCGACTTCGGTGGCGCCGATACTTCGGCGCTTGCTCAGCGGGCGTCGCGTCGTGCACTTGGGGTGCACGCACTCGTTGATCCCCTGCAGGAATCTCTCGTCGCTCGCGGACTCGCGGACCTGAATTCCGATATTGAAGTTCCGTTGGTCCGAGTACTCGCCCGAATGGAAATTCTCGGCGTTGGTGTCGATGAAGGTGAACTCAGAAAGCTGCGCGACCAACTCGTTGCGCGTTGCGATGAACTGCGAGCGTTGATCTGGGCTGACGCCGACGAAGAGTTCAACGTGAACTCCACCGTGAAGTTGCGCGAGATCCTTTTCGAAAAATTGGAGCTCACACCACAGAAGAAGACGAAGACCGGTTACTCGACCGATGCAGCAACGCTCGAGAAGTTGTTGGGTGAGCATCCAATCATCGAGCACCTCCTCGCCTATCGCGAAGTCGAGAAGCTTCGTTCCACCTATGGCGAAGGACTCCTTACCGAAATTGCAGCCGATGGCCGCATTCATGCGACCTTCAACCAAACGGTTGCGAGAACAGGGCGTCTCAGTTCCGACGCTCCGAACCTTCACAACATTCCGGTGCGCAGTGAACTCGGGCGCGAATTCCGCAAGGCATTTGTTCCGGCGAAGGGCTACACGCTCCTCATCGCCGACTACAACCAGATCGAACTCCGGTGCATCGCACACTTGGCGGAAGATCCAGGTTTGATCGGTGCATTTGAATCGGGCCAGGACATTCACAACGCAACCGCAGCGCGAGTGTTCGATGTCGATCCCACCACGGTCACCATCGAGCAACGCTCCAAAGCAAAGATGGTCAGTTACGGGTTGGCCTACGGCATGGAAGCGTTTGGCCTCGCGCAACGCTTGGGTGTTCCCATTGGCGAAGCGCAGCAAATCCTCGACGCGTACTTTGTGGCATTCCCTGCCGTGCACGATTACATGGAACGAACGGTCGCCGAAGCCCGCGAAAAGGGATACACCGAAACGCTCTTTGGCCGTCGTCGTCAGATCCCTGAACTTGCGTCGGACAATTTTCGAATTCGCCAAGCCGGCGAGCGTCAAGCAATGAACGCCGGCATCCAGGGTCTTGCTGCTGACATCTTCAAGGTCGCACTCATTCGCCTTGATCGAGCGCTCGATGCTGGTGGCTCAACCAGTCGCCTCATCCTGCAGGTTCACGACGAAGTCATTTGTGAAGTTCCGCCGACTGATCTTGATGCGGTTACTGCAATCGTCCTCGAGGCAATGTCAGGGGCATTTGATCTTCGAGTTCCGCTTGAAGTGAACCTCTCACACGGCGACTCGTGGGCTGCTGCGAAGGGTTGATGTGACTGACGCCGCGGAAGGTCATTGGTTCGAAGGCATCGCCGATCATCTCGGAACCTCGTACCTGCGTTATTCGTTCACGATGGGTACGGCCAACGAGGTCGACTTCCTCGTCGATGAACTTGGGCTGAAGCCCGGCATGCGGGTTCTCGATGTTGGTTGTGGCCCCGGCCGTCACGCGTACGCGCTCGCCGAGCGTGGAATTGCCGTCCATGGGGTCGATATCGCTCAAACCTTCATTGACCTCGCCCGAGACGGAGCCCCGCAAGGTGTCACCTTCGAGCGGCTCGATGCCCGAGCCCTTCCGTTCGATGCTGAGTTCGATGCGGTGATCTCACTCTGCCAAGGTGCCTTTGGCCTCGCCGGGGGCGCGGCTGCGGTTGGTCCCGACCCCGACGGCGTTGTGCTCGATGGAATGGCTCGTGCCCTTCGGCCCGGCGGCCGTATTGCGGTTTCGGCCTTCTCCTCCTATTTCCAGATTCGCTGGCTCGAAGACATCGACACCTTCGATGCCGATGCCGGTGTGAACCACGAATCGGCCCCGCTCCGAGCCCCTGATGGCACCGAAACCAACCGTGACCTCTGGACGACTTGTTTCACGCCCCGCGAGCTGCGATTGCTCGCCGCTCGGGCCGGATTGCAGGTCGATGCGGTCTGGTCGGTGACCCCGGGGGAGTACGCCCGCCGGATTCCCGAGATCGATCGGCCCGAATTTCTCCTCGTGGCCACCCGTCCACCGGTCTGACCTGCCTTTTGCGGGCTGGCGGCCCCTGTGGACAGGGGTCTAGCCTTGCCGTTCTTCCTCGCGCCTGTGAGGGAGTCGTCCCATCCCCTACTTCCTGTCCATCGAAGAGAGAACACCCGTGTCCGAGCAGTCCACCGTTGAAGAGGCCACACCGGCCGCCGCCCCCGTCGTTGAAGCACCCGCAGGTATGGGGAGTTTCGCAGCCGACGGTACCTACGTTCCGCGTCAGGTGATCGAAGACGATCTTGGTGGATTGTCACTCGACGATGCGTACACCGCATCAATGGTGCAGGTTGAAGACGGACAGATCGTCGAAGGCACCGTGGTCAAGGTTGACCGCGACGAAGTTCTTCTCGACATTGGTTACAAGTCTGAAGGCGTCATTCCTTCTCGCGAACTTTCGATTCGCAATGACGTCGATCCCTCCGAGATCGTTTCAATGGGCGATGTCATCGAAGCACTTGTTCTTCAAAAGGAAGACAAAGAAGGTCGTCTCGTTCTTTCCAAGAAGCGCGCACAGTACGAGCGTGCCTGGGGAACGATCGAAAAGATCAAGGAAGAAGACGGCGTCGTCAGCGGCCCGGTCATCGAGGTCGTCAAGGGCGGTCTCATCATCGACATCGGCCTTCGCGGCTTCCTTCCCGCATCACTTGTTGAATTGCGTCGCGTTCGCGACCTTGCGCCCTACGTTGGCCGCAGCCTTGAAGCCAAGATCATCGAACTCGACAAGAACCGCAACAACGTTGTGCTCTCGCGTCGTGGCTGGCTCGAAGAGACCCAGAAGGAACAGCGCGAGGACTTCCTTGCCAACCTCAAGCCCGGCGAGAACCGTCGCGGTGTTGTGTCTTCAGTCGTGAACTTCGGTGCATTCGTCGACCTCGGCGGCATGGACGGTCTCGTCCACGTTTCCGAACTGTCGTGGAAGCACGTCGACCATCCCGGTTCTGTTGTGCAGGTTGGCGACGAAATCGACGTTCAGGTCCTCGAGGTCGATCTCGACCGCGAGCGCATCAGTCTTTCGCTCAAGGCCACCCAGCAGGATCCATGGCAGGAATTCGCTACGGCCCATCAGGTTGGCGAACTCGTCTACGGCCGTGTCACCAAGCTCGTTCCGTTCGGTTCCTTCGTGCAGGTTGGCGATGGCATCGAAGGACTCGTGCACATTTCGGAAATGTCGGCTCACCATGTCGATCTTCCCGAGCAGGTCGTCACGCCGGGCGAAGAACTCTGGGTCAAGATCATCGACCTCGACCTCCAGCGTCGCCGTATCAGCCTCTCCATCAAGCAGGCTGCCGAAGGTGGCGTTGTTGCCGCTGAGTACCAGGAGCATTTCGGTGAGCACGCCTACGACCCCGAGGGCAACTACATCGGTGGCGAGACCACTGAAGCTCAAGAAGCTTGGGCCGAGTACTACGCCGAGCAGGGCGATACCTCGATCCCGCCGGTGCCGACCTCTGCTGAAGCCGCTGCTGAGGCCGCTGCCGAGGCAGCCGCTCCCGAGGCCGACGCCGCCGAGTGAGTCTCACCGGCCATGGCCGGTGATCAATCGAGACGCACGATCCCCAAACGCAGTGCGGTGAGAACCGCCTGCGTTCGGTCGCGCGCGTCGAGCTTTTGGTAAATCGATGCGAGATGGTTCTTCACCGTCTTTTGCGAAAGATAGAGCCGTGAGGCCACCTCTGGCGTCGAGCAGCCATCACAGATGGCCTGGAGGACTTCTTCTTCACGACGGGTGACGGTGATGGGGTAACCCCGCCAATCGGTAAGGGCGGGACGGGTTGAATGCATCGCTGTGTTGGTCATGCAGTACTTGTCGGCAGGGTTGGCAAAACTGTGAGCGAAATGCGCGGAAAAACATTGAGACGCGCTCTGGTACGTTCCGGCGATGCTTCTACTTGGTCTCACCGGCGGTATCGGTTCGGGAAAGTCAACGGTCTCGGCGGAATTTGCTCGCCGTGGAGCAATTGTCATTGATGCCGATCTGGTTGTTCGGGAACTCCAGTCTCCAGGCGGCGCCGTGTTGGCTGCGATGGTCGAACATTTTGGCGACGGAATCCTTGCCGCCGACGGAACACTGAATCGTCAGGCAGTAGCTGACATCGTGTTCAACGATCCTGAGCAGTTGAAAGCACTCAACGCGATCGTGCATCCGAAGGTTGGCGAAGAAATCGACGGGCGAATTGAAGCGCAACGCAACACCGACAATGTCGTGATCCTCGACGTGCCACTGCTCGTTGAATCAAAAGCGTATGAGACTGAAGGAATCATCGTGGTCGACACAGATCCCGAGGTCGCGGTGCAGCGCCTTGTCGAGTTCCGTGGTTTCAACGCCGACGACGCGCGTGCTCGCATGAAACTTCAGGCAACGCGTGAAGAGCGACGTGCGGTGGCTGCGTTCATCGTTCCCAACGACGGAACCCAAGAAGATCTGATGGCACACATCGACGACTGTTGGACCTGGATCCAGTCCAAACGCAACGCTGGCTGAGACGGTTTAGAGGCCGAGGCGCCGGGCGAGGTCGCTCATCATTCGACGATTGGGGTCGACGCGTTCGCGAACGGTTTTCCATTCATCGAGTCGTGGGTACATCTGTGGCAAGAGTTCAGGGCGAACACGGCTGTCTTTTGCGAGGTAAATGCGTCCGCCAACGCCAACCACAAGGTTGTCTAGGCGGTCGAGGAGCGGCCCGAGTCCGGTGACGCCAGCGGGGATATCGAGTGCAAGTGTCCAGCCGCCTGCAGGAAAGGACAGAGGCGCAGCATTTCCTTCACCGAATGATTTCAAAACCGCAAGGAACGATGTGCAGCCAGACTGACTGATCTCTTCAACAATCGTGAAGAGTGTCCTTGTGGCGTCGAACGGAATCACGAACTGCCATTGCAGGAAGCCTGCTGGTCCGTAGATTCGATTCCAACCGCGAACCATGTCGAGCGGATGAAAGAACGTGGGGATCGACTGGATCTCATCGCGTCGTTCGACCGGAGCTTTTCGGAACCACAATTCGTTGAACGCACGAATCGAAAGTTTGTTGAGCAGGCCGGCCGGCATGAACGGCGGTGCGCTTACGAGTTCGCCGGCGCTGTATTTGTATGGATCGGCGCCGATCTTGGGCGCTGCTTCTTCGGCACTAGCGAAGCGCCCACGCGTGAGGACTGAGCGACCCATGTTGGCGCCGGTCGCCATGAGATCAATCCAGGCCACCGAATAGTCGTAGAGGTGGTCACCGGTGCGCATGAGTTCGCACACCGCATCAAGATCGGCTGCGCGATCGGTGTCGACAACAAGCTGGCTTGAACCAATGCGAGGACACCGGAAGGTGGCATCGAGGATGACGCCGGTCAGACCCATGCCGCCGGCCGTGGCCCAGAACAGTTCCGGATCGCGATCAGGGCCGATCTCGACAACTGAACCATCGGCGAGTTGAAGATGCAGCGACACGACGTGATTGCACCACGAACCTTTGAGGTGGTGGTTCTTGCCATGGATGTCCGCAGCGATTGCGCCGCCAACGGTCACATAGCGAGTGCCAGGTGTAACGGGTACGAACAAACCCTGTGGCACGAGTGCGTGCAGAAGTCGATCGATACTTGCTCCGGCATCGGCAGTCACGAGCACGGTGTCGGAGTTCGGATCCGACTCATGGATTGTGAACGCAGCAACATCGGTGGTTTCGATAACCGTTCCGCCGGCGTTCTGTGCTGCGTCGCCGTAACTACGGCCAAGTCCGCGTGCAATCAGGCCGCGTTCGAATGAGGTGGGAAGCGCACGCTGCAGTTCGATGGGCGATGTCGGACGTCGCACATCCGCGCCTGAAGGTGCGGTTCGACCCCAGCCGAAGAGTTCGACCAAAGAGGGAACGGCCCGAACGGCCGCGGGTTCAGGAGGCGTAGACGGCACAGGCGTAGATGGTGGCCCAGATCGCACCAGCGACGAGAAGGGTTCGGTCGGAGAAAACAAGGTTCTCGGGTTCGGCACCCTTTCCCTGTTCAAGTAGGAGCGCGTAGCGAAGGATCGCAATGGCAAACGGGACGATCGAGATCTGGAAAAGAACGGAGCCGCTTGTCGATTCCTGTGCGGAGGCAAACGCCCACAGGCAGTACGTGATCACAGTTCCGGCAGAGAACACGGCCTTCAAGTAGTTGAGATACTGCGGTGTGTACGCCGCGAGAGCAGGACGAATCGTTGCGGCGTCCTCGCCAAGTTCAGCTCGCTCGCCAGCGCGCTTTCCTGTCACCATGAAGAGCGCACCGAAACTCGTAACGATGAAGAACCATTCAGAGATTGGGAGACCAGTTGCTGTTGCTCCGCCGATTGCACGAAGAACGAATCCGGCAGCAACAGCGACGATGTCGAGAATGGGCATGCTCTTGAGCCACAGTGAATAAACAGTGGTCAGTGCAAGGTACGCGAGGATCGTGAATCCAAAGTCGCGGCGGATCAGGAATGAGCCACCGATGGCCACGGCGAGCAGAACAGCAGCGAGAACGTACGCGAGGCCGACCGGAACGATGCCTGCGGCGATAGGACGGTCCTTCTTTACCGGGTGACGGCGATCGGACTCGATGTCCATCGCGTCGTTGAGAAGGTATGTGGCGCTTGCTGCCGCACAGAAGCAGCCGAAGGCGCCAAGCGCATGAAGGTCGGTAGCCCTGTTATCGAAAAGTCCAGCGGCGACCGGAGCGGCAAAAACGAGGACGTTCTTGATCCACTGCTTGGGGCGCAGTTCTCGGATGACTCCTCCGAGAAGTGACGGGCGGGGGGAAGTCGCGACTGTCATCTCAGGTGGCGCTTACCTTGCGCCACAGAAATCGAGGAAGGTGACGGAGGGTGAGAAACATCGGCATCATGATCGAAGGCGCCCAGATGATTTCCTTGTTCTTCTGAAGGCCGTTGATGACGGTGTCGGCGATTTTGTCTGGGGTCGTTGCAAACGGCGCGGGCTTCATGCCTTCGGTCATATGTGTGTGCACGAAACCAGGACGAACGACAACACATCTTGCGCCAGTCCCAATGAGGGCGTCGCCGAGGGCTTGGCTGAAGGAATCCATCCCAGCTTTTGATGAGGCGTAGATCATGTTCTCGGCACGAGAGCGGACACCGGCAACTGACGTGATGGAAAGAATCGTTCCGTGACCCTGCTTGCGAAGTTGCACGGCCGAGGCGAGACCGGCGGAAACGGCGCCACCGAAATTGGTTTGTACGACCTGAGCGGCGAAGACCGGATCGGTATCGATTTCGGCATGACCATCGAGAATGCCGAAGGCGAGGATGACCATGTCGATATCGCCCATACGTTCGGCGGCAGCGTCGATGACCTTGGAGTGTGAGGCGGGATCAAGCGCATCGAACACGATGGTGTCGGCATCGACGCCAGCAGAACGAAGGCGATTGAGGGTGGTCGTTGCCGAGGCGGGGGAGCGAACGCCGAGAACGACCTTCTTGCAGCGACTGGCCACGAGCCGGTC
>JBIIGP010000233.1:0-3459 GCA_044236415.1 Acidimicrobiales bacterium
ATTGCCGAAGCAACAACTGATGCATCGATAACCCCGTCGGCAGCGAGCGCTGAGAGCACAGCGATTTCAATATGTGCCGCATCGATTTCGAAGAAGCGACGTAGCGCTTCGCGAGTGTCGGAGCGACCGAACCCGTCGGTACCGAGTGCGACGAAACGCTTCGGAACGTAGGGAGCAATTTGATCGGGAACCGACTTCATGAAATCGGTGACAGCGATAATGGGGCCGGGGGCTGCGCCGAGCTGTTGGGTCACCTGCGCGGAACGTGGCGTGTCGGTTGGGTGAAGTCGGTTCCAGCGTTCGACTTCAAGCGCGTCTTCTCGGATCCGCTTGTAGGAAGTTGCACTCCAGAGTTCGGCTCCGATTCCGCGTGCGGCGAGCGCCGCTTGGGCATCGCGAGCGCCTTGATTCATCGTGCCGGAAAACACGATTGTTGCTTTCGCCTCGCAACCTTCTGGAGCGTCAGCCCACTTGTAAAGGCCGCTCATAATGTCGGCGTCGGTGACGTGGTCCGGGCGGGGAGGCATGACCTGGTTTTCGTTGTACGCAGTCAGGTAATAGAAGACGCCTTCGCCGGCACCGTCGGGGCCGCCGTACATGCGTTGGAGGCCGTTCTCAATGACTGCTGCGAGTTCGTAGGCAAACGCAGAGTCGTACACCTGGCATGTGGGCACCGTCGACGCGAGCACAAGGCTGTGGCCGTCCTGATGCTGGAGACCTTCACCGAGCAACGTTGTGCGCCCGGCAGTGGCGCCGATGATGAAGCCCTTTGCTTGCGCGTCGGCAGCGGCCCAGATGAGATCACCCACCCGTTGGAATCCGAACATCGAATACAAGGTGAAGAACGGAACCATTGGAACACCGCGTGTTGCATAACTCGTTCCGGCAGCAGTGAAGCTCGCCAGTGATCCGGCCTCAGTGATTCCTTCTTCGAGGAGTTGCCCGCTTTTGGATTCCACATAGGAGATAAGCAACTCGTGGTCGACAGGTTCGTAGAGCTGACCCTGAGAGGCGTAGATGCCAAGTTCGCGGAACAGAACCTCCATACCGAAGGTTCTTGCCTCGTCGGGAATGATCGGTACGACTCGCGGCCCAAAGTTTTCTGATCGGCACAACCCGCGCAGTAGGCGTGTGAACGCCATTGTTGTGGAAACGGCCTGCGTGCCAGAGCCCTTCGCGAATTCTTCATAGACAGAAGGATCGGGGAGTGAGAGTGGGCGACGGATCTGAAGCGAACGACTTGGGACAAATCCATCGAGTGCTTCACGGCGCTGAGCGAGGTACATCGCTTCCGGTGAGTCCGCTGGTGGTCGATAGAGAGGCGGTACCTCGCCGTCAATCGCTGATTCGGGAATCTGTTCGGTGAGTTGCAAGCGATCGCGGAATTCGAGGATCTCTGCGGGGCTCAATTTCTTAATCGAATGGGTGGCGTTGCGGCCTTCGACGGTCGACCCAAGTGCCCAACCCTTCACAGTTTTCGCAAGGATGACCGTTGGTGCGCCCTTTGTTTCTACCGCTGACTTATACGCGGCATAGACCTTCTTGTAATCGTGGCCTCCGCGAGGAAGTGCTCGTAACTGGTCATCGGAAAGGTGTTCAACGAGTTTGCGCAAGCGTGGGTCGGGTCCGAAGAAATGCTCGCGGATATAGGCACCGCTTTCGATGGCGTATCGCTGCCATTCGCCGTCTGGGGTTGAGTTCATCTTGGACAGCAAGACGCCGTCGACATCGCGAGATAAGAGTTCGTCCCAGCCTGCTCCCCAAACAACCTTGATGACGTTCCAGCCTGCGCCACGGAACACAGATTCAAGTTCCTGAATGATTTTGCCGTTGCCGCGGACGGGGCCATCGAGTCGTTGCAGATTGCAGTTCACGACCCAAATGAGATTGTCGAGTTGCTCTCGGGCGGCGAGCGAAATTGATCCAAGCGTTTCGGGTTCGTCGGTTTCACCATCGCCAAGGAAACACCAGACCTTTGTTGCACTCGTGTCGTCGATCTGGCGGTTCAGGAGGTATTTGCTGAATCGGGCCTGGTAAATCGAATTGAGCGGACCAAGTCCCATTGAAACGGTCGGGAACTCCCAGAACTCCGGCATGAGCCACGGGTGCGGGTAACTCGAAAGTCCTCCGCCGCCGATTTCTCGGCGGAACCTCGACATTTCTTCTTCGCTCAGTCGGCCTTCGAGATAGGCGCGCGCATAAATGCCGGGAGCTGCGTGACCTTGCAAGTAAACGTGATCGCCAACCAGCGTTCCTGAACGGCCGCGGAAGAAGTGGTTGAAGCCAACCTCGAGCAACATCGCTGATGACGCGTAGGAAGAAAGATGACCACCGATGCCGTCGGCATTTTTGTTGGCGTAGATGACGGTCATCGCTGCGTTCCATCGCAAGTATTGGCGGATGCGCTTTTCGATCTCCTCATCGCCGGGAAACCATGGCTGTTCTTCAACGGGAATCGTGTTGATGTACGGCGTCGAGACTTCTGCTGGCGTGCCGATCTGCAACTCACGCGCCCGCTCGGTGAGCCGCGAGACCAAGTAGCGAGCGCGAGTCTTTCCGGCGGTGTTGATGACAGCGTCGAGAGAATCGAGCCACTCAACCGTTTCTCCGGGATCGGAATCGGGAAGCTGGCTGACGAACTGATCAAGGTCCACGAGGTGCCTTTCAGAAATTGCGTTTCACCATGATGCCCACATGAAGGTGGTTACCGGCAGGTAGCCCGGTTGATTTTTTGTGAATCATGGATGTCGGTTGTTCGCTCTGACCTGTGGGACGCTGGAACGGTGACAACAGTCGTGTACACCGATGGTGCGTGCAGCGGTAACCCCGGCCCTGGCGGTTGGGCGTGGGCGGTTGTCGACGGTGGCTTTGCCAGCGGGGGAGAAGCGCAGTCCACGAATCAGCGCATGGAGATCATGGCGGCGTATGAGGCGGTGAAATCTCATCAGGGTCCTGTTGAGATCGTGAGCGACTCCACCTATGTCGTGCATTGCTTCCGTGATCGCTGGCACGACGGCTGGAAGCGTCGGGGCTGGAAGAATTCCCAGCGCAAACCCGTTGCCAACCGAGACCTTTGGGAGCCGTTCATCGACCTCGTGTTGAGTCGTGGCGATGTCACATTCCGGTGGGTGAAAGGTCATTCGGGCGATCCCATGAATGACTTGGTCGATCGTCTGGCGGTCGAAGCCGCCACCACCCAAATGCAGGCCTCAGGCTCGAAGCCTCCGACCAATCTCGGACCGCCGGATACCTTCGGAACGGGCGAATCAGCACAGGGGATCGTGGATGCTTCCCGGGCCTACCCCGACGATGAGCAGCTTTCGCTCTTCTGATTCACGATTGTGATCAGAAATGCGGTCTGGAGCAGCCGCTCCCCGTATTCTCTGCAGCCATGGAAATCAATGGAATCTCAGCAATCGTCACCGGCGGCGCTTCGGGCATCGGTGAAGCATGTGCACG
>JBIIGP010000234.1:0-3439 GCA_044236415.1 Acidimicrobiales bacterium
ACTTGAAGCGATCGGGATCGCTCATTAGCGAACCTGTTTGAACGCACAGCAAAGCGTCGTGTGAGACGGCATCGTGCTGGTGGACATAGTGGCTGTCGTTGGTCGCAACCAACGGCGCCTTAATTGCGCGCGCAATTTCAAGCAACTTTGGATTAGTGGTCTTCTGCTCCGGGATCCCGTGATCTTGAATTTCAATGAAGAAGTTGTCCCGACCGAAGATGTCTTGAAAACGCGCCGCCTTTTCAAGTGCCCCGCGCTCATCGCCATTCATGAGCGCCTGCAGCACCTGTCCGCCGAGGCAACTGCTGGTAATGATCAGTCCTTCGTGGTGCTCCTCGAGAAGCTGCCAGTCGACCTTGGGCTTCATGTAATAACCCTCGAGAAACGCTCGGCTCGAGAGTTGGATGAGGTTCTTGTAGCCCGTGGCATTCTCGGCCAACGTCGTGAGGTGGTAGTAGGCCTTTCGGCCGCCTTCGGCCTCGCCACCGGAATCGTCCATACGACCCCGACGGGTGGGGCGCTCGGTGCGACTGTCGTAGGCCTGATAAAGCTCGGAACCAATGATCGGCTTCACGCCAACTTCTTTGGCCGCCTTGTAGAAATCGAGGACGCCGTACATGTTGCCGTGATCGGTAATGCCGACCGCCGGCTGACCGTCGGCGGCTGCCGCAGCCACCACTTCGCCCACACGCGCGGCTCCGTCGAGCATTGAGAACTCGGTATGCAGATGGAGGTGGGTAAAGGAATCCGGCACCAGGGCTCCGGGGCGTTGTTGTTCGTAAAGGTCCGCAACTCGGCGAATTACACCGATGTGATGCCCGGCGATCGTAGCGTCAATCCCCCCGATCCTGCTCCGGGGATCCCTCAGCCCCCCAAAGGCCGGTCCTAGCCTTTCGTGAACCTTTCAACACCCTTACAACCCGGAGGTCACTATGACTGCTGCATCCGAAGATCGTTCCACTATGGACCTCCTACGAGGCTCCAGAATCACCGCCTACTCGATTGGCTTCATCAGCCTTGTCGCCGGCCTCGTCCTACTGTTCCGCCCCGATCGCGAAAACTCGATCATTGCGATCATCATCGGATTCCTCTTCGTCGTCTCCGGCTTTGGCCAGGCCGCCGAGGCAGTCACCACGCACCGCAAGGGCTCCTACTGGGGCTTGCTGCTGATCCGTGGCTTAGTGAATTTCGGATTTGGTCTCGCACTGATCTTCTGGACCGGCGCAACCGTCAACGTCATCGTTTGGCTCGTCGGCCTTGATTTCGTGATTACTGGCATTCTCGCCATCGTTGTGTCGTTCATGATCGGCAAGGACGGCGGCCGACGCGGGCTCCTCATCGAGGGTCTCATCACCATCGCCATCGGCATCGTCATCATGGCGTGGCCCGAAGCCACCACGAACGTGCTCGGCATCGTGATCGGCATCGGCCTCACGCTGCTTGGCCTGTTGTTCCTCTTCTCCGGCTACCAGCTGAGCAAGGTCAAGGCCACGCTCACTTCTGGCCGCTGAGCAGGCGCTGATTCGTTAGAGGTACGTACCGGGCCGGTCCTCAGGTTCAGGCATTCCTGGACCTGGGCGGCCGGCCCCGGGCGGAAGTTCTCCCCGCATGTTCTCAAGCTGCTGACGAGCAGCCATCTGCTGGGCAAACAACGTGGCCTGGATGCCATGGAAGAGGCCTTCGAGCCAGCCGACGAGCTGCGCTTGGGCCACACGCAATTCGATATCGGTCGGGGTTCCATCTTCGGCGAATGGGAACGCAAGACGTTTCAACTCGTCGCGAAGGTCGGGCGAGAGTGCCGAACCAAGTTCGTCGATTGACGTGTCGTAAATCGCACGCAGGCGAACTCGCGATGGTTCATCGAGTTCGGTCTGTCGAACCTCATCAAGCAACTGCTTGATCATTGAGCCAACGCGCATCACCTTCGCTGGTTCTGACACCATCTCGCGCTGCTCTTCCTCGATTGCGCTTTCGTCAATCGGAAGGATGAGTTCGCCTCGTTCAGCGCCGCCGGTCATTGAATCAGTCATCTCGACAGTCTCGCTGACGACTCAGCGCGATCCAACCAGTAGCGGCACAAACATCTCGTCAGCGGTGAGTGAGCCGTGACGAGCCCGCAACGGGAATGCCCCGCTATCAGCCGGATCAGAGAAGGCCATGGCCTCTCTAGCCACCAACGCAACGTCGCCAAGACGAGACCTTGCGGCATCGGTGACCTCGGAGCCAAACCAGCCCTCATCAATCACCTGATCAACGGTGACCACCCATGATCGATCCGAATGATGGGCGGTTGCATCGTCAAACAACGCCCGCGCATGACCGGGTCGGGCATGAAGCCAACGGAATCGGCCTTCACCCGACTGCAGATCGACATGTGCCATCACCGATGAGTCCGGAGTGACGACGTCGTCACCGACATCGACCTGACCGTGGTCCGACGTAACCACAAGTACCGCGCCCGGCGGCAACACGCTCAGGACGTCGGCAACGAGACGATCGACAAACGCAAACTCAGCGTCGTAATGCGCGCCGAGTCCGAACTCGTGCGCAATCTTGTCGATGCCGTCGTAGTACGCGTAAACGAAAGGTTCGTTGCGATTGACCGCTGCAGCAATCTCGGTCACCAATGTCGACGAAACACGCCAACCCACAAGACGCGTCTTATCGAGGTGAGCGCGAGTGAAACCCGAGTCACGAAACTCCGACCGCGTAATCACTGGCGGACGTTGCCCTTCAAACGCGTCGAGCGTTTGGACTGACTCAGGAACAATGGTTTTGCGCGCGTCGCGTCCGCTCGCGGACCAGCGCAAGATATTGAGAATGTCGCGACCAATCGCCATGCGATAACCCATGACCCCGTGCAACCCCGGCGCAACCCCAGTGCTGATTGACGTGAGGGCAGTCGCTGTCGTTGATGGCGCAACGCTGGTGATGGGTCCTCCCACCATCGCCGAGAGCGTCGGTGCGAGCTGTCGACGATCGAGCAATTGGTTCCAGCCGATGCCATCAAGCACGAGGAGCACGACCTGATCGGCATCGGCGGCGACCTCGGGAATCCACGTGGGCCATGGGTTCGATGGGTCGAGCAGAGCCGGAACGATGTTCGAGATGCAGGCCCCGTCATAGTCGGGGAGCACAAGTCCGTCGGACGAAGCAGAAGTTGTTGAAGATCGGGAATCCACGGTGGCCCTCCGGCAATCACGGTAGTGCCGAGGCCACTATGTCCCCGACTCGGCCGCTTCCCCCTACGATGCCGGGCGTGAAGGTATCGACCCGAGGCGACTACGCAAGCAGGGCACTGCTGTCCCTGGCGTTGCACTCTGACGAGGGCGGTCCCACGTCGGTGCGCGACATCGCCGAGCGCACTGGTCTCCCCCAGCCCTATCTCGAACAGATCCTTCTCGCACTGAAAGGTGCTGGTCTCGTTCGCTCAAAGCGC
>JBIIGP010000235.1:0-3432 GCA_044236415.1 Acidimicrobiales bacterium
GTTGGTTCCCTCATAAATAGAGGTGATACGGGCATCGCGGTAATGCTGGGGAACACCCGACTCTTCGATGTACCCCATGCCGCCATAGACCTGAATGGCAAGCGAGGTTGCTTCGATGCCCATGTCAGTTCCGAAACCCTTCGACACCGGAATGAGCAGCTCAACCAGTTCCTGATTGCGTTGGCGAACATCTTCATCGGGATGATGCGCCGCCATATCGAGCGCGTGCGCATTCACGTAGATAATTGCGCGCAACGCGTCGATGATCGAACGCATCGTGAGCAACATGCGACGTACGTCGGGGAGGTCGATGATGAGGCTCATTCCGCCGTCTTCTGGCGCCGGCACGCCAGGCGCACGGCCCTGACGGCGCTCTTGCGAATATTGCAGCGCGTCTTGGTACGCGCGCTCGGCCAACGACAAACCTTCAAGCCCAACCGAAAGTCGCGCGTTGTTCATCATTGTGAACATGTAGCTCATGCCGCGGTTTTCTTCGCCGATGAGATAGCCAATGGCGCCGTCGTCTTCGCCGTATGACATCACACACGTTGGCGATGCCTTGATGCCCATCTTGTGCTCGATCGACACAACCTTGACGTCGTTGCACTCACCCAGAGATCCGTCGTCGTTCACCAGAAACTTGGGAACAATGAAACACGAAATGCCCTTTGTGCCCGCAGGTGCGTCGGGAGTGCGTGCGAGAACAAGGTGCACGATGTTCTCGACCATGTCGTGTTCGCCGAAGGAGATGTAAATCTTCGTGCCGGTAATGCGATAGGTGCCATCACCATGCGGAACCGCTTTGGTGCGCACGGCACCAACATCGGAACCAGCTTGTGGTTCGGTGAGGTTCATGGTGCCGGTCCATTCACCGGTGACCATGCGCTTCAGATACTTCTCTTTCTGCTCTTCGTTGCCGTGGTGCATGAGCAGATCAATTGCACCTTGCGTGAGAAGCGGTGCCATCGAGAACGCCATGTTCGCTGACGAAATGAATTCCTGCATGACGATGCCAACAAGCCACGGGAATCCGCCACCGTCGTAGACCTCGGGGAACGGAACGCCACCCCAACCGGCATCGACGTACTGGCGATACGCGTCAATGAATCCATCGGGCGTGCGCACGGTATTCGTCGCCGGTTCAAACACCGAACCAACGGTGTCGCCGATTCGATTCAGCGGAGCAATGACCTCGGCGACAAAGCGCGCGTTCTCTTCGAGCACACCTTTAATGGTGTCGGCATCGAGTCCGGAGAACTCAGGCAAACCACAGAGTCCGTCGAGGTCAACGAGGTGTTCGAGCACATAGTTCACGTCTCGCAAAGGAGGGCGGTAGTCAGCCATTCCTGCAGGCTAGAGGCCCCTGACCGTGCCATGCTCTGCCCATGAGCGCACCGAACGTCACCCTTTCCTGGCAGGGCCCCGAAGGCATCGTCGCCGTCATCACCATGGACGCCGAGGAGAACCGCTTCGACCTCGACGTCGTTTGCCATTGGCATGGCCTGATCGACCAGGTCGCAGCCAAGGAGGGTCCGCTCGCCCTCGTCACAACCGGAACCGGCAAGTTCTATTCAAATGGCCTGAACCTCGAATGGCTCATGGCCAACCCCGACGACGCCCGCGAGTTTCTCCATGAACTCAATCGCCTTTGGGGTCGCATCCTCGGACTCGATTGCCATACCACCGCAGCAGTCAACGGTCATTGCTTCGGAGCCGGGGCCCTGCTCACCAGTGCTCACGACCGCATCACCATGCGCTCCGATCGTGGCTATTGGTGCATGCCCGAACTCGATCTGGCGCTTCCCGTGAGCGAGAAGATGGCGCAGCTTCTGCTCACACGTCTCCCCCGCACTGCGATCGCTCGCGCTCTCAACACCGCCCACCGGTTCACCGGCCCCGAGGCACTTGCCGCAGGCATCGCCGACGAGATCCTTGCTGAAGAGGAACTCCTCGCGGCGACGATCGCCCATTCCGCTGCGCTGGCCACGAAATCTCGCGAGGTCATCGGCATCCATAAAGAGATGCTGTACGGAGACACAATCCGCTCACTGACCGGCGCGAACTAGGTTCTCGCCCATGGCTGATCATCGCGGTGCAATCGAAAACCTTCTCTATACCTACGCCGAAGCAATCGACGCCGGGGACTACGAAGCAATCGGCGCGTTGTTCGCGCACGGTGCCATCGCAGATGCCGATGGAACCCCAATGGTGGTCGGCGCACAGGCGGTGACCGCCCTCTACACCTCGACGACACGCAAATACCCAGACGGCACGCCGCGATCGCACCATGTCACGACAAACCCGCTCATCGAAATTGCCGACGACGAATTGTCAGCGGTTTGTCGCTCACGATTCACCGTGTTTCAACAGACTGAAGAGCTCCCCCTGCAACCAATCATCGCCGGTTCGTATACCGACACCTTTGAACAGGTTGACGGCACGTGGCGCTTCGTTGAACGCCGAATGCGTCCAACGCTTTACGGTGATCTTTCGAAGCACCTCCTCATCGACGTCACCCCGAATCAGGATTGAGTGACATCGAAATGAGCGATCTGTTCGATATTTCAGGCAAGACAGCACTTGTTACCGGCGGCAGCCGCGGCATCGGCCTCATGATCGCCCGTGGCTTCATTGAAGCTGGCGCAAAGGTCGCAATCTCTTCACGTAAGGCCGATGTTTGCGACGCAGTGGCCGCCGAACTCGGCTCCAACTGCGTTTCGTTTCCCGCCGATCTTTCTACCGAAGCCGAATGTCTGCGCCTCGCTCGTGAAGTTGGCGAATGGTGTGACGGTTCGCTCAACATTCTCGTGAATAACGCCGGCGCAACCTGGGGTGCTCCGTTCGACGACTTCGACGATGCGGCGTGGGACAAAGTTCTCGACATCAACGTCAAAGGCGTGTTCCAGCTCACGCGCTTCCTTCATGCCGAACTGATCGCCGGCGCATCGGCACCCGATCCCGCACGCGTCATCAACATTGGTTCGGTCGATGGCATTCACGTGCCAACACTCGAGACTTACTCGTACTCCGCTTCCAAAGCGGCTGTGCATCAGCTCACACGAGTACTCGCCAAGCGTCTCGCCGGTGAACACATCACCGTGAATGCAATCGCGCCGGGCCCGTTCGAATCGAAAATGATGGCGGCCACACTCGAGAACTTCGGCGATTCCATCAAGGCATCGGTTCCGCTGCACCGAATCGGCGAGCCCTCCGATATGGCCGGCACGGCGATTTTCTTGTCATCGAAGGCGGGCGCCTACATCACCGGCGCGGTCATTCCCGTCGACGGCGGGCTGCTGCTCTAGATCCTTGCCTGACTTAGGTCAGGAAGATGAACGACACGAGCATCGCCACAATGAAGATCACGGCAAGCACGCCGATGATCTTTGTGAGCCGACCATTGCCGGGGTGCATAAGCCCGAAATCGAGAAC
>JBIIGP010000028.1:0-12897 GCA_044236415.1 Acidimicrobiales bacterium
CCAAGTGCGATGTCTGTCGCAGCAGGAGCAATGCCGAGACGGTTGAGAGCAAATGAGCCGAGTTTCGAGAAGACCGGAGCAGCCGTTGCGCCACCGGTATATGCGCCACTCGGTTCATCGATCATGACGTAGACCGAGAGGGCTGGCTGTTGTGCCGGCACAAATCCAACAAAGGTTGACTGGTAGCGAACCACGCCCATCTTGTCGATGTAGCCGCCGCCTGGCTGTGGCTTGCGTGAGGTACCCGTCTTCCCGGCGACCGAGTAGCCGTTGATGGCAGCAAGACGACCGGTCCCCTCCTCCACCACACTGCGCATCATGACGTTCAGACTGTCGGCAGTACCCGCGCTCACGGCCCGATGTGAATCTCCAGCCGCTGTCGGATGTTCGACCCCATCGGCATCGACGGTCGAGTCAACCAACTTCGGACCCACATAGATGCCTTGGTTTGCGATCGTGTTGTAGGCGAAGAGCATTTGCATTGGCGTTACCGAAATACTCTGACCAATTGCGATTGAAGGAAGTGACGTCCCGGAGTACTTCGACGGCGCGAGCACCGAGCCAGATGCTTCATTTGGGAAGTTGAGTGAAGTCTTTGATCCAAAACCAAAAGCCTTCTGCGCGGAATACAACGCGTCTTTGCCCAGACCTTGGCCGATCTTGATCGTCCCGACATTCGACGAATGAGTGAGGATCTGAGTGGTGTCCCACGTCACCGTTCCGCGGCCTTCGGCTTCACCAAATTCCGCGTCATAGATTTTGAGCGTTGGTGGAAGATTGAATTGTGAAGTCGGACTGATCTGCCCAGCATCCATTGCACCAGCGAGAGTGACAATCTTCATTACCGATCCTGGCTCGTACTGGGTAGTTAGCGCTGAGTTGTTTGAGCTCACGCGCACTTCCCCCGTCTCAGGATCGAGCACCATGTCGGCGATCGCCAGAACTTCACCCGTACCGGGCTTGCTGACAATCGCAATGCCTCCCTTTGCGCCGGTGGCCTTCACCTGTTCGCCGAGCAAACGCTCAGCTTCAAACTGAATCGACTGATCGATGGTCAGTTTCAGGTCGTCGCCCTTTTGCGCAGGAGTAACCGAATGGTCACCAACTGCAATTGTCTGACCCCGCGGACTGCGCTCAAGCGAGATCTTCCCTGGCTGGCCAGTAAGCGCTTCCCCAAATTGCGACTCAAGTCCAGAAATCCCAACGTTGTCGACATCAACGCTGCCCAACAGTGAGCGAGCCGAGTCACCTGCGGGCGCGAAGCGCTCGCTTTCTTCGAGCAACGCCACACCGGCAAGACCGAGAGCTTCAACCTGATCAGCAACTTCGGCGGTCACGCGACGCGCAAGATAAGCGAACCGCCCTGATCCATTCATTTTCGATTCGATGAACAACGGATCAAGGCCAAGTATCGGAGCGAGTTTCGCTGCCTCGCTTGAAGCGTCCGTCACGAGTTTCGGATCCACGAAAATTGACCGACCCGGACGAGAGATCACAAGTTCGGCGCCGTTGCGGTCAAGAATCGCACCGCGTTCGGCGGCAAGCACCTGCGTATTGGTTCGCTGTCCTGCTCCATAGGCAACGTAACGATCTCGCCCAATCGTTTGGAGGAAGACGACTTTCGTAAGGACGATCGAAAAGAGAATGACAAAGACCACGAGGAGAATGAGTGTGCGCCGACGTTGATTCCCAACCGACGTACTCACCAAAACAGGCTTCGAGCCTTTCCCTGAGCTCGATGGGTCGAAGACTCCCTGAAGCGCTGAGACGACAGATGCAACCGTCGAAGCAATTGCGATTTGGATCATTTCAGAGGCCGGCCGCGAATTGCGCATAGACGGTTGACGGGTCGCATAAGTCGCCGAGGAAGCGGGACTGCGCTCAGTCCCGCGCTCTCTGGACTGCACACGATCAACCGGACGGACTTCGCGTGGAGCGCGCGCGGTGCGAGGTGCGGTGGTGCCGCGTCCAGATGAATGACGAGCCGGACGCGTCGGTGTGGTCACACGACGGCGACCACGAGGCAGATAATCAGGCGAGTTCCAAGGGGCGCTCTTTTGCGGATGATCAACCGAAGGTGCTCCGGGACCGGGAGGCGGATTCATCGCTTCACCGCTGTCGTCGGAGTGGTCGCCTTTGCAACTGTGGTTGGCGTCGTCTTCGGAGCAACCGTGGTCGCCGTGGCCTTCGGTACGGCCTTCGGTGTCGGTGCCGGCGGCATTTCGGCCGCACGAGCGTCATCAGTCATCTTGGGTTGCAGGTAGACCGGCGTCGGCGACGGAATCATTCCAAGCTTCGTTGTGGCAGCTGCCGTGATGTTCTGCGGACTCTGCAATTGTGCAAGCTCAACACGGAGAAGCTCGGCACGAGTTTCCGCTTCGGCAATGCGATTGTTGACGCGATCGATGTGCGCCTGTTCCGAAATGATCAAGGTTTGGGCGGCTGCGATTGCGAAAAGCACAACCACTACGCCGACGACACCAGCAATCAAACCGATACGGCGACGTTCAGGTGCAGTGCGATCGACAAGTCGAAGTCTTGATCGAAGCCCCTCACGAGTTGACTCCTGTGGTGCGCGAAGGTTCGCAGCGCGACGACCTTCCGCGGCAACTCTTGCGCTGGTCATGACCGTTCCGCGATTCGAAGACGGGCGCTTTCAGCACGAGGGTTGCTCTCACGTTCGGCTGCGCCTGGTGTGGTTCCGCCGCGACGGACAAGCCGAACCGTCGACGTGGCACCACAAACGCAGGGAAGGTTCGTGGGGCAGGTGCAACCGCCGGACTCGGCATCACGCATGACCTGCTTGACGATGCGATCTTCGCCCGAGTGGTAGGACAAAACCACCAAACGTCCTGCAGGATTCAGAGAGTCGATCGCAGCTTCAAGCGCAACGGGAAGTACGCCGAGTTCGTTATTCACTTCAATGCGAATCGCCTGAAATGTTCGCTTGGCCGGATGCCCGCCTGTACGACGCGCAGGGGCAGGAATCGCGTCGCGAGTGATCTCTGCAAGTTGTGTCGTGGTCTCAACTGGTCGAGCAGCGATGATCGCTCGGGCGATACGTCCAGCGAAGCGCTCATCACCAAACTCACGAAGAACACGGGCAAGAGACTTTTCGTCGTACTCATTAACGACTGTCATCGCACTGAGCGCACGAGACGGATCCATCCGCATGTCGAGAGGCGCATCGAAGCGGTAGCTAAAGCCGCGCTCAGCTCGGTCGAACTGCGGAGAGCTCACACCAAGGTCGAAGAGCGCACCAACAATTGGCTGACCGGCGAGTTCCGCATCGACGACCGTCGCAAACGAGTCGAAACGGGCCTGCACGGTGCGAGCACGATCGCCAAAGGGCGCAAGGCGTTCACGAGCAACTGCAAGTGCATCGGGGTCCTGGTCGATACCAAGTACCGAAAGATGCGGGTAGGCCTTGAGAAGAGCAGTTGTATGGCCAGCGCCACCGAGGGTTGCGTCGACAACCCAACCAGCCGGGACTGACTCGAAGGCCGCCACGATCTCGTCGAGCATCACCGGGCGGTGGTCGAACGATTCGCGGGTTTCGGCCATGACAGATACCTCTCGCTGCTGAGCCAGTCGGCAGAGCCGGTACCGGTCCTCAGCAGTCCCTCGGAACACCGGCGCCCGCCGGGATTTCTCCCCGGTCGGGCTCGATGGGAAGCGGGCGGAGTAGGGGCCTTCCATCGTGTGTTCCGAGAGACTGCTGAAAATCGGGCGACCGGCTCGGTCGCAGGAGTGGTCCTTTCGTTGGTGGGTCAGGGACAAAGGGGACATGACACGGACTAGAGCCCCAAAGACGTAACGGCTTGGGTGAGGCTGTCGTCGGCGAGTGATGCTTGGTCGTTCCAGCGACCTGCGTTCCAGATCTCGATACGTCCGAAGGCGCCAATGACGACTGCTTCCTTGTCGAGCGAGGCGAAGTCGCGCAAGCGCTGGGGAATGGTGATGCGGCCTTGGGAATCGGGTCGGACTTCGTGGGCGTTGGCGGCGAAGGCGCGGAGCGATTCCTGGCTGGTTTCACCCGACCGGACCTTGTCCTGGAGACGGGTGGCCATTTCGCCGAAGCCTTCTTCGGTCCAGAGGCCAAGACAGCGGTCGAGCTGGGAAATGAACCCCTTGTCGACCAACTGGGCGCGGAAGGTCGCGGGAAGGACCACTCGGCCCTTGTCATCGAGCGAATGCTCGAACGTCCCAACGAACATGCCTGCAATCCTCTCCACCGGCTCCCCACGGAGCCCCAACGAGGAGACATATTGCCCCACTTCCCCCCACTTCGCAAGTACATCCCTCCCCTTTCTGCCCGAATAGCCCAAAAAGGTCGGAATTCCTCATGCGCGGACAGGGCATTCGGGAGCGGCGACCCGGCCGTTGGGACGCGACAAACCCCCCCCCAGATGCAGGCATTTCCATTGCCGCCTCAGGGAAGACGACCGTCATCAGGGCAGCGCTGCCAAAAGGCGAGCCTTCTGCCGGAAAGGTCTCAGCAAGCGATTCGATCGGCCTATCGCCAAATGCCGAGAAGAGTTAGGGCAGCGCCTCGATGAATGCGTCGCGAAGATCGAAGGCGGGGTCCCCGAGCGTGGCGGGGAAGACGCGAACTTCTTCGATCGAGCCGCCGCTTGCCGCGATACCAGGTGCAAGCAGCTCGGCATGACGCGTCGCATCCCAACTCAACGGCACCGAACATTGGAATCGAGCACCAGCGCGAGTTCGGCGCTGCGAAATACCAACAACCTTTGCGCCATCGACGGTGACCTCGCCGGCGGCAAGTCCGGCAAAACACACAACGGGCGACAGTGCATTCGTCACCATTGCGCCGCGATGGACCACACCTTCAATACCCACTGAACGCAGAGCTGTGACCCACACATCGCCGAGCCATTGGGAGGCAAGGCTCACATCGTCGTTCCATAACGAATCGGATCTACCGATCACGACGTCGACCCAAAGTTGCGCACCAGGGTCGAGGAGTACCGCCCCTCCCCCGCTCTGGCGGTTGAAGACATCAACGTCGAGTCGTTTTGCTGCATCGAGGTCGACGTCCTCGATCGATTGTGTTGAACCAAGGGCAAGTGCTGGACCACTCACATCGAGTAATCGCACCGAACGTTGAGCGCCAGCGGGCACACCGTGACTATGAAAGCCCCGAGCATCACCCTTTGCCCTCACCACATCCCAACGAGCCACCGGCGCAGGTTACCGACCAGCGATACGGTCACCGTTATGACTGTTGCTGACAATGGATACCTCGCTGGGCGATCAATCATCGTGACAGGGGCTGCGAGCGGCTTCGGTCGACTCGTGACCGCTCTCGCGTCTGCCCGTGGCGCAAACGTTCTCGCTGCCGACATCGACGGCGAAGGTGTCGCAGCACTCGCTGCCGAACTTCAAGCGCAGGGACGCTCAGTGCAGGCCTGCACGACCGACGTCACTGATCCTGCGCAGATGCATGCAATGGCTTCAGCGTGTGTGGAGCACTTCGGCGCCATCGACGTGCTCATCAATAACGCCGGCACGATGCCGCTTGCGTTCTGGGCCGATCACGCGGCGGCGGCCGACGCATGGAACCGCTGTATCGACATCAACTTCAAAGGCGTCGTCAATGGAATCGCTGCGGTCCACGATCAAATGATCAAACAGGGTCGCGGCCACGTCGTGAACATTTCCTCAATCTACGGAAACACCCCCGTCGCTGGCTCAGCCATCTACACCGCCACGAAAGCTGCGGTGAACGTGCTTTCCGAATCGCTGCGAATCGAATCGCAGGGCCGGATCAAAGTCACCACGGTCAAGCCCACCGGCGTCATTGGCACCAACCTCGGTTCCACCATCATCAATGGCGACGCGATGATCGGCATCCTTGGACAGAACATGGACTCGTTTCGCGAGAACGTCGTGAAGTTCATGACACCGGGCGAATCCGAAGGTCTCACCGATCCCGAGAACATTCGCTATTGGGCGATCTCGCCCGAAGAACTCGCGGAACAAATCGTCTATGTCATTGATCAACCGTGGGGCATCTCGATTAGCGATATCACCGTGCGAGCATCAGGCGATCAGTACTTGTCCTGAACTATTCAGGACGTAACTTCCGGCCAGGCCCGGCACCAATGCAAATAGGTGATGAGGTCCTCTGGTCGAGGATCTCCACCTGAGCCGCCATAGGCCGTGACTAAACGGAACTTCATGTACGACGCGTCGGGAAGCGGCAGGAATGGCGCGCGCTTCCACCATCCTCGTGGAGCGAGACGGAATAGCTGCCGAATTGCCGTGGTCCAAAGCGATGGATGGCGAGCAACGGCGAGCGCTCCGGCGAGCATCCAGCGCGAAGAGGGTTGATCGGCCACGAAATGATCCTACTGATCGAGTCCGCGCCAGCCGACCGCCGCCGCACCAATCAATGGACCATCGGCGCCAAGACCTCCACGGCGCAGTTCGCAGCCCTTCGAGAAATCGAGTTGCGCGCGCAACGCAATCTCGTCATTCGCTGCCGCAAAGAATGGATCACCAAAGCCAAGCGCCACAGAACCCGCAACAACGCCAAGGCGAAGATCAAGAAGATTCGCGACTGTTGCCACCGCACGCCCTACGAGCCGACCAGTACGTTCGATCACTTCGGAGGTTGCTTCGGCGGCAGACCGTCCTGTGTAGGCGGCAATCGCAGTTCCCGACGCTTCGGCTTCGAGACATCCGCGTGCGCCACATCCGCACAGACGGCCCTCGGGCTCAACACAGATGTGCCCGATATGCCCCGCGTTGCCATCGGCACCATCAAGCAAACGACCGTCAAGGACGATTCCACCACCAACACCGGTCGACACGACCATGGCCAGATAGTTATCGACACCCTGCGCTGCGCCCAACCAACCTTCACCTAATGCCAGCGCCTTTGCATCGTTGTCGATAAAGGTCGGAAGTCCCGTCGTGACAGAAAGTCGGTCAAGCAACGGGAATGAACGCCATGCAGGAATATTCACCGGAGAGACTTCAACGCCTCCACGAGTCATCGGTCCACCAGTACCTACTCCGCAAACAACCGGAGTAACTGACGAAGATCGCGTCACTTCGGCAATGAGTTCGGCGATCGCTGCAAACATTTCGTCGCCGGAGTCATGTGCAGGCGTGGCCACACGTTCGCGAACGATAACCACCCCGTTGCGATTGACGAGACCCACATCGATCTTGGTTCCGCCAATGTCGACGGCGAGTGCTGCCGGGACAGACAGAGTCAGGCCTCGTCCTCGCGCTGGAGACGCTCCTTGAAACGTGACCGCGTGTTACCAAGTGCATCCCGGAAGCCTGCAGCCTTGACTGACTGCGTCATTTGCTGCATTCCGACTTTGCCAAGGCGACGCCCATTGCGCTCAAACGCAAGCGCCGAAACAAGCATGATGAGGAATCCGCCGAAGGCCAGAAGAAACGATGTGCCAAGAAGCACGACCAAGAGAACAAGTCCGACAACAAAACCGAATGCCGACCACTTCATCCCGCGAGAAGCCGCGGTGTACACGGTTGTGTCAGCGATGTCACGAGCCAGACCGGGATCGGTCTGACGGAGCTGCTGCTCAATCTCGCTGAGGATGCGTTGTTCGTCCTCGGAAAGCGGCACTACACCTACTCCTTGTGGCGACTTGGAGACAGCAGTCTCCCACGGCCGACACCAATACACAACGGCACCTTGGTGCAGGGCAGTTGTCACGCAGTTGTCGAACTGCTCCCCGGATCGGTTTGCTCCGCGTTTGGACCCCACTGCTGAGCCCCTCGGCGCTTCAAACGAAGTCCATCAGGGCCCGCAGCAACCGCCGGCCCGATCGCTTCTTCGCCGAACCGAGCCCGGATCTCATCAATCGTGCGATCGGCTTCCTGCCAGCCTGGACCCGAGATCGCTTCGTCAAATGTGAGTTGTCGGGACGAATCAGAGCTGAGTCCACTCACCGAGAGGCCAAGCAGCCGAACGCCTTGAGAAGGATCAACGAGTGCGAGCAAACCGCGACCGGCCTCGAGCAGTGAACGCGAATCATCAACCGCTACTGCCAATGTGGTCGATCGGGTGATCGTCGTGAAGTCCCCGAATCGAACCTTCAGTTGTACGGTGCGCCCGACCAAACCTTGGGCCCGCAAACGCGATGCAACCGAGTCGGCGAATTGCACAAGTTCGTGCTCCAACGTGGAGCGAAGGTGATGGTCGCGAGAGAAGGTCTCCTCATGTCCAATCGACTTCATCGTCCGATCGGGTTCGACTGAACGCTCGTCGTGGCCATTTGCCAGCGAGTGCAAGTGACGGCCTTGAGAGCGACCAAGTACCGCTACAACGTTTTCCTCGGGCAGATCGGCCAGATCAGCAATGGTGAGGACCCCAATTCGGTGGAGCTTCGACAGCGTGGCTGGTCCGACACCCCAAAGTGACTCAACCGGCAGTGGTCGAAGAAATGACAACGTCTCTTCAGGCTCAACGACGAAAACTCCGCTTCCAAACTGCGGCCCATTCTTTGACGCCTTTGGCTTCGCCGCCTCAGTTGCAAGTTTCGCAACAAACTTTGTGCTCGCTACTCCAACTGAACATGTCAGACCCTGTTCATCGAGAACACGATGACGAATCGATGCAGCGATCGTCGGAGCGTCACCGAGTAACCGGAGAGCCCCACTCACATCGAGAAAAGCTTCATCAAGCGAAAGCGGCTCAACAAGCGGTGTGACGTCTCTGAAAATCGCCATCACGTTTGCACTGACTTCGGAATAGCGATGAAACCTTCCGCTCAAAAAAATTGCGTGCGGACACAAACGACGCGCTTGGGCCGCTGACATTGCCGAGTAGACGCCGAACGCGCGTGCTTCATAGGACGCAGCTGCCACGACTCCGCGTTGTCCGTCGCCGCCAACAACGACGGGTTTTCCGCGTAGTTCAGGCTGATCAAGTAATTCAACCGATACGAAAAACGCATCCATGTCCACATGGAGAATGTTTGCGATGTCGCGCGGCTTGCTCACACGCGCGTAACCACCAACGAAGATCGGTCAGATCCTTCAATGTTGTAGGCAAAGGAACGCGGATCAACCCAGCGATGCATCAACCACTCAAGAACGGGCTCGGCCACCCACGGTGCACCATCGTTGAGATGGCCCCCACAGTGTTCGGGCTCAACCCACGCCGCGGTCTCGACGATGCCGTCGGGATCATCGAATCGAAGTTCGCCTTCCCATGATTCGGCCAGCCACGCTTCGACTCGAAGTGTCCACCCCATATCGGGGGCACTCGCAGTGATCTCGTACAACTTCCCGGCCCACTTCGTTACAACGAGACCTGTTTCTTCAACCACTTCGCGACCAATGCCTTCGACGACGGATTCGCCCGCGTCGATGACGCCGCCGGGAGGACTCCAATCGAAAGACCCATCACGGCGCCGATTGCGCACCAGTAAGAGCCCCGCCGGACCCTCGATCACCGCACCGCCGACGAGCCAGTCGCGCATTGCTTACGAAGCGTCCGGAGGAAGTGGGCGACGGAAGATGCGGTCACGAACCGCCCACCAGGTCACAAGAAGAAGGGCTTCGAAAACAATCCGCGAAGACATCTTGGAGGTTCCTCGTTCACGATCGTTAAACGTGATTGGAACTTCCACAATGCGGCCGTCGCGGCGAGCAATGTTGTACGCCATTTCGATCTGGAACCCATAGCCATCAGCGGTCACTAGGTCGAGCGGGATGCGCGACAGCATCGGAGCGGCGTAGCAACGGAAGCCGGCGGTGGCATCGCGAACCTGCAGTCGAAGCACGATTGCTGCATAACGGTTCCCGCCGCGTGACAGCCATTCACGATGACGAGGCCAGTCAGGAATGTGGCCCCCCGGGACATAGCGGGAGCCAATAGCGAGGTCGGCTCCAGATTCGACGGCGTTCACCAATGAGGGAAGCGCGGCAGGATCATGCTGAAGGTCCGAGTCCATTTCGATCAACGCGTCGTAGCCATTGGCGAGGCCGTAGGCGAAACCCGCCCGATAGGCCGATCCCAGTCCGGCTTTGGCGCCTCGACGGAGCAGCGACACGTGCCCCCCGTTGTCGGATCCCCATTGCTCGGCCAGATCAGCGGTTCCGTCGGGGCTTCCGTCATCAACCACGAGCACGTCGGCCTTTGGCAACGCCTTCTGAATGCGCTCCAGGACCTCAACAATGTTCTCTGCCTCGTTGTAGGTCGGCAGGATGACGAGCGGCTTCACGACTCCAACTGTAGGAGCATCAAGCGCTCCCCCGGTGCGCAGTCCACTCGCTCAGACCCGTACGATGGCTCTGATGGCCTCGCAAACCCCCACCACCCCACCTGCATCCACGACAGTTTCCGCCCTCCCCTCCGTTGGTGCGCGGGTGCTCGCTTTCGTTGCAATCCTGATCGGCGGCACCGCAGGTGGAGTCATCGGGTACGCCTTCGTCGATCTTCAAGTAACTGGCGATTCCTCTTTGTGGGCAGGACTCGGCGCTCTTTTTGGCGCAGTCGTCGCCGCACTCGGAACTGCAGTTGTCGTCATTCTCACCCTCCGAGCAATGGGCGAATGGAACACCATTCGTGCCCGCGAGGAACTCGCCGCTGCCTCTGCGAAATCGAATGCAGCCAACCGAAACGTTCCGCGCGTTCGGTAATGAGCCACGACACCGCAACCCTGCTCGATCTCGCAACGTCGACTGCAGCCGAAGCAGCGGCGCTGATTGTTGACGGACTTTCTCGGGCCCGAACCATGGTCGACACGAAGACCACGGGCACCGACATGGTCACCGAAATGGACAAAGCCTCCGAAGCGCTCATCCTTGGTCGACTCGCCAACGAGCGTCCGGACGATGCAGTTCTCGGCGAAGAGGGCACGGACCGACCGGGGTCAACGGGTGTCCGCTGGATTGTCGACCCAATCGACGGCACAACGAACTACCTCTATGGCCACGCCGGATTCGCGATCTCGATCGCTGCCGAGATCGATGGCGAGATTGCCATTGGCGTCGTCCATGACCCTCTGCACGCCGAGGTCTTTACCGCGATTCGTGGCCAAGGCGCGTTCCGAAATGGTCTTGCGATCCACGCTTCCGCCGAAACGAAGTTGTCTCATGCGCTGGTCGCAACCGGCTTCTCTTACGAGCCCGATCGCCGTCAGCGTCAGGCAGCAGTGCTCGGCAAGATCATCGGATCAGTTCGCGATATTCGCCGCATGGGCGCCGCGTCGGTCGACTTGTGCTCGGTTGCATGCGGGCGGGTTGATGCCTATTACGAACGCGGTCTGCAGCCTTGGGACCACGCTGCCGGGGCACTCATCGCTACCGAGGCGGGCGCACTCGTCGGCAATCTCACCGGCGGTGCACCCGAATTTGAGTTCTGCCTCGCCGCGCCTCCTGCGTTGTTCAACGGTCTGCGGTCGCTGCTCGTCGACGCCGATGCAGCCAACGCGTAACCATCGTCCACAACGCCGAAGTTGGAAAACCTGACGTAGCGGCCTCTCATCGGTGACAATGGTGACTTATGGGCACCCGCATCCTTACCGTCGAGGACGACGAACGAATTCGCACCGCCGTTCGCCTCGCCCTTGAGGACGAGGGCTGGGACGTTGAGGAAGCGGACACCGGCGAGGAAGCGCTTCAAGCATTCACCCGCCAACCCAGCGACGTCGTCCTCATCGACATCATGCTTCCCGGGATCGACGGCTTCGATGTCTGCCGCTCTATTCGACGTGTCAGCGATGTCCCGATCGTCATGGTCACCGCCCGCGCCGACACTCATGATGTTGTTGCAGGCCTCGAAGCCGGAGCTGACGATTACCTGACGAAGCCATTCGCTCCGAAAGAACTGTCGGCACGAATTCGCGCACTCCTTCGTCGAGCACGAACAATCGACCTCGCTCCGACTCATCTGCGTTTCGGCGATCTCGAGATCATTCCAGAAGAAGGAATCGTTCTTCGCGACAACGCCGAGGTGCATCTCACGAAGACTGAGTTCCGACTTCTCGTTGAACTCGCGTCTGCACCCGGCCGCGTCTTCAGTCGTGAAGTTCTTCTCGAACGCGTTTGGGGCTATGGCTACTTCGGCGATGGTCGTCTCGTTGATGTCCATGTGCGTCGTTTGCGCATGAAGGTTGAAGTCGATCCCGCCAACCCGCGCCACGTCATGACAATCCGCGGCCTCGGCTACAAACTTCAGCAGTGACCAAACCCATCACGACTCGCACTCGAAGACGACGTCGAGCTCGGATCATTGCTCCAGTTCGTCGTCGCTTTGGTCTTCGCACTCGCCTCACCCTGACCTTTGCGCTCGGCGCTGCGGTGTTGTCGGCAGTCCTGGCGTTCATCACCTTTGGCCTCACCCGCCAGAACCTGATTGACCAACGGCAATCTTCTTCAGTCGCGCGAGCATTCGCGAATGCTGATCGTTTGTCGGTTGAACTTCCCTATGCATCCACCCCGATCATGGTCAATCGGGATTTAAACAGCCTCTCCCATCCAAACGACGCAAATGCAGCGCTTGCTAACGCTGGACGTTGGTATGCAACTGATCCGGCGGCGTTCACCCAAAAAGAAATCCCCGTATCGCTTCTCGACATGGTTTCGGGTGGGCAGGCCGCGACCATGCGAACCGACGTCAAAGGATCAACCCAACTCATCGTTGGCGTGCCGGTCCCAAATCTTGATGCTCACTATTACGAGAGTGTGCCGCTTGCCGATCTCCAGCGAACTCTCGATGGCTTGGCGTGGACGCTTCTGATCTCCTCAGCCCTTACGACTGTCGCTGGCGCACTCATCGGCTACTGGGCGAGCCGACGCGTCTTCGCTCCGTTGCTCGATGTCGGCACCGCTGCAGGCGCAATTGCTGGCGGCCGCCTCGACACTCGACTCCCAGAAGGAGTCGACGCA
>JBIIGP010000236.1:0-3416 GCA_044236415.1 Acidimicrobiales bacterium
AGCAATGGCTGGTCATGCAACACGCATCGAAGTCACCTTGATGCCTGATGGCAGTTGTGAAGTTGTCGATGACGGTCGAGGCATTCCGGTCGATAAGCACCCTGACCCCAAGATGAAGGGCATGAGTGCGGCCGAGGTCGTGCTCACCGTCCTCCACGCCGGTGGCAAGTTTGGCGGCGGTGGCTACAAAGTCTCGGGTGGTCTGCACGGCGTGGGTATTTCCGTCGTCAACGCCCTCTCAGAGCGGGTCGAGGTTGAGATTGACCACTCTGGCGACCACCACTACATGGACTTCACCAACGGCGGAAAACTCACCACCAAACTCGAAGTTCGCGGAAAGGCTCCGAAGGGCCGTACGGGTACGACCGTTCGCTTCTGGCCAGATCCCACAATTTTCGACGAAACCGTCTTTCGTGCCCAGACCCTGCTTGAGCGATTCCAGATGATGGCGTTCCTCAACAAGGGACTCGAGATTCGTTTCCAGGACAAGCGTCCCGATGCGACCAATTCCGAACTGATCATCTTCAAATACGACGGCGGCATCGTTGACTTTGTGCGCCATTTGAATTCTTCGAAAGAAGCACTCTTCAAGAAGGTCGGCTACTACGAGCAGGCCGAAGAAGACCAGGAAGTCGAAATCGCGTTCCAGTGGAATACGGGCTTCAACGCCGACGGAATGCATTCCTTCGCCAACGGCATTGCCACCATCGAAGGCGGCATGCACGAAGAAGGCTTCAAGAAGTCCATTACGAACGTCGTCAACAAATACGCCCGTGCGAAGTCCCTTCTCAAAGAGAAGGAAGAAAACCTCACCGGCGACGACATTCGTGAAGGCCTCACCGCAATCATCTCGGTGAAGCTGCGCGAACCACAGTTTGAAGGCCAGACCAAGGGCAAACTCGGAAACGTCTCCATGCGTTCACTGGTTGAAAAAGCCACGAACGAGCGCTTGGCCGATTGGCTCGAAGAAAATCCTGCCGAGGCTCGCAAAATCGTCGGGAAGGCAACGCTTGCATCACGTGCACGACTTGCCGCCCGAAACGCGCGCGACGCAACTCGACGAAAGTCTGCGCTCGAGGGCGCGGGCATGCCCGACAAACTCAAAGATTGCGCGAGTCGTAATCCAGACGAGTGCGAATTGTTCATCGTGGAAGGTGATTCCGCTGGCGGTTCCGCGGTGGCTGCTCGCGATCCGCGCACACAGGCGATTCTCCCCATTCGAGGCAAGATCCTCAACGTCGAGCGCGCTCGCCTCGACAAAATGCTGAAGAACAACGAAGTTCAAACACTGATCACTGCCATCGGCGCCGGCGTCAGTGCGGAATTCGATGTTGAGAAGATTCGCTACAACAAAGTCATCCTTATGTGTGACGCCGACGTCGACGGTTCACACATCCGCACACTTCTGCTTACGTTTTTCTTCCGTCACATGAAAGAACTCGTTGAGCAGCAGCACGTGTACATCGCACAGCCACCGCTCTATTCAACGGTGGTCGGTAAAGAAAAGATCTACCTCAAGGACGACACCGCGAAAACCGCGTTCTTGTCCGAAAAGCCGGACCATAAGAAAGAGTTCCAGCGACTCAAAGGTCTCGGCGAAATGGACTACGACGAACTTGGTGACACCACCATGGATGCCACCAAGCGCACCCTTCTGCAGGTCACCGTTGAACAAGCGGCAATCGCCGATGAAATTTTCTCGGTGCTCATGGGTGACGACGTTGAATCCCGCAAGCACTTCATTCAGACAAACGCGAAGGACGTGCGCTTCCTCGATATCTGAGGAAGCCGCCCGACGACAGGAACCACAGGCATCAGATGGCGAAGAAGAAGGCATCGGACGACGGCGAAAACACCGGAGGAGACGACACCGGTTCAGGTGACGCTCCGCCGGCAACCTTCGGCACCATTGAGCCAATCGAGATCCAGGAGGAGATGGAACGCTCCTTCCTCGATTACGCAATGTCGGTCATCGTCTCGCGCGCCCTTCCCGACGCGCGCGATGGCTTGAAGCCCGTTCACCGCCGAATCCTTTGGGGCATGTACGACCTTCGTGCCCTTCCCGATCGTCCCACCATGAAATGCGCGCGCGTTACCGGCGAAGTCATGGGCAAGTACCACCCCCATGGTGACTCCGCGATTTACGACGCGTTGGTTCGTATGGGCCAGTCGTTCTCATTGCGTCACCCACTCGTGCATCCGAAGGGGAACTTCGGTTCACTCGACGAACCACCGGCAGCTGCGCGTTACACAGAATGTCGTCTTGCTGCGATGGCACTCGACATGCTCGCCGACATCGACGAAAACACCGTCGACTTCATCGACAACTATTCGGGTGAGTTCCAAGAACCAGTCGTTCTCCCCAGCCGTTTCCCCAACCTGTTGGTAAATGGTTCGCAGGGCATTGCGGTTGGTATGGCCACCAACATTCCGCCGCACAATCTTGGTGAAGTCATCGACGCGGTGAATCACCTTCTGCAAAATCCGGAAGCAACACCCGACGACCTTATGGAATTCGTCAAGGGGCCCGACTTCCCGACCGGCGCGCTCATCATGGGTCGCCAAGGAATCATCGACGCGTACCGAACTGGTCGCGGTTCAATCAAACTTCGCGGCAAAGCCGAAATCGAAGAAGGAACACGTTCCGATTTCATCGTGATTACTGAGCTCCCGTATCAGGTGAGCCCGAACCAGTTCATCGTCAAGGTGAAGGAACTGGTCGACAATCGCGAACTTGAAGGCATTGCCGAACTCAACGACGAATCCGCCAAGGGCAAGATGCGTCTGGTGCTTCGTCTGAAGCGCGACGCTCCAGCGCTTGTCATTCTCAACAACCTCTACAAGCGCACGCCGCTGCAAACGAACTTTGCGGTCAACACCGTGGCGCTCGTCGACGGCATTCCCCGAACGCTCAACCTCCGCGATGCGCTTGTTGCCTACATCGATCACCAGATCGAAGTCATCACCCGTCGCTCGCAGTACCGCCTCGATGAAGCGCAGCGTCGCGCCCACATCGTTGAAGGCCTCCTCAAGGCCCTTGATCTCATCGACGAAATCATCGCCGCCATCCGCGCATCGGCTGACAAGCAAGCTGCCCGCGAAGCGCTCATGGCTGCCCCGTTCGAATTCTCGACCGAACAGGCCGAACACATTCTCGACATGCAGCTGTCCCGTCTCACCCGACTGGGTCGCTCGCAACTCGAAGAAGAAATGGCGAAACTGCGCGAAACCATCGCCGACCTCGAATCCATTCTTGGCGACGAAGGCAAGAAGCGCGCCGTTATCGCTGAAGAAATGGGCAAGGTTCGCGAGACCTACGGACAGCCGCGACGTAGCCAAATCACGTTCGACGTCGGCGACCTCGACATCGAAGATCTCATCGATGACGAAGACCTCGTCGTCACGATGTCGGCCAA
>JBIIGP010000237.1:0-3391 GCA_044236415.1 Acidimicrobiales bacterium
GCATGGCTCGTTCGATGGTGGAACCTTGGGGATCAGCGATCCCAGGTCGAAGACGGACTTCGACGTGCACCGAGAAGATCATGCGCCCATGTTCGCACATCGACGCGCGCATGCGACGCAGAACTGCATCCGGTCGATCGTCACCCGCGCCATTCGGCGAATGAACGGCCAGTGATTCGCTCGTAGGCATCGATGTAGCGAGCGCTCGTAGTGTCGACCACCTCGGCAGGAAGCGGTGGCGCGGGTGGCTGCTTGTTCCAATCAAGACCATCGAGGTAATCGCGCACCGGCTGCTTATCGAACGAAGGCGGCGTGCTGCCCGGCGTCCAGCTTTCCGCCGGCCAGAACCGCGAGGAGTCCGGGGTCAGAACCTCGTCACAAAGAACGAGTTCGCCATTGATCAGGCCCAGTTCAAACTTGGTGTCGGCGATGAGAATTCCCCGGGCTGCGGCCCATTCGGCACCCTTTGTGTAGAGCTCGAGTGCGACTGAACGAGCCCGCTCGGCGAGGTCGACACCCATTAGATCGACAGCGGCTTCGAACGAGATGTTCTCGTCGTGGCCTTCGGCGGCCTTGGTCGACGGGGTGAAAACGGGCTCGGGCAATTGGGCCGATTCGAGCAGCCCAGTAGGGAGCTGCTGGCCGTGCATCGTGCCGTTGACCTTGTATTCCTTCCAGGCCGAACCAGTGAGATATCCACGAACGATGCATTCGATCGGCAGCATTTCGGCCTTGCGGCACAGCATGATTCGGCCCTGCCAATCATCACGCTGGGCGGCAGGTGGGCAGTCGTCGAGCGAGGTCGAAATGAGATGACTGCCAACGACGCCTTGGAACGACTCGAACCAGAACGCGCTCATGGCGGTGAGCACTCGGCCCTTTTCGGGAATCGATTCGGCCATGACGACGTCGAACGCGCTCAGGCGGTCGGAGGTGACCATGAGCAAGCGATTGTCGCCAGCGTCATAAATGTCGCGGACTTTTCCTGAGTAGATGTGTGGGAGTGCGTCGGTCATAGCGGTTCTCCTGGAATGGCCCGCGGCCGATCCTCAGTTCAGAGGATGTCACCCGGACGATACCCAGCAGCAGCAGGGTCAGCCGCCACGAGCTCCGAAACAGTTGCGACGAATGACGCGACTTGCTCAGGTGCACGACCGACAAAGTCGATTGGGTTTGCGAGTACGCCTGCAAGTTCATCCGGAGCAAGACCAAGACGCGGATCAGCAGCGAGTCGTTCGATGAGATCGTTGCCTTCGGCGCCGTCTTCGCGAAGACGCAACGCCGCCGCAACCGCATGTTCCTTGATGGCTTCATGCGCTTGTTCGCGACCAACGCCGTTGCGCACAGCAGCGACCAGCACCTTGGTCGTTGCAAGGAACGGCAAGTATCGGTCGAGCTCGCGTTCAATAACGGCGGGGTACGAACCGAAGTCGGCAAGCACAGTCAGGAAGGTTTCGAACAAACCGTCAATGGCTAGAAACGCGTCGGGCAAAGCAACGCGGCGCACTACCGAACAACTGACATCGCCTTCGTTCCATTGATCGCCAGCAAGGGAGGCAACCATCGTGAGGTGGCCGCGAAGAATGGCAAGCAACCCGCCGATGCGTTCGCAACTGCGGCTATTCATCTTGTGTGGCATGGCCGAAGATCCGACCTGACCCGGGCGGAAGCCTTCAGTTGCGAGTTCTTGTCCAGCCATGAGTCGAATCGTGAGAGCAAGATCCGCAGGACCAGCAGCTGCCTGAACGAGCGCCGACACGACATCGAGGTCGAGCGATCGTGGGTACACCTGACCAACGTTGGTAAGCCAGGCATCAAAACCGAGATGCGCGGCGACACGCGATTCAAGCTGTTCGAGACGTTCGCCATCGCCATCGAAGAGATCGAGCATGTCTTGTTGCGTGCCGACCGGGCCCTTAATGCCACGCATCGGATAGCGCGCAAGTAGATCGTCAACTCGGTACAACGCCTGCAATAGCTCTTCACCGGCATTCGCGAATCGCTTGCCGAGCGTGGTCGCTTGCGCGGGCACGTTGTGCGAGCGACCAGTCATGACCACGGTCGCAGACTCAGCGGCGCGTTCGGCCAAACGGGCAAGTGCCGCGAGCATGCGGCCACGAATCACCAGCAACGAGCGACGCAACTGCAGCTGCTCGACGTTCTCGGTGAGATCGCGCGAAGTCATCCCCTTATGAATCTGTTCGTGACCGGCCAACGCACAGAACTCGTCGATGCGAGCCTTCACATCGTGACGAGTAACGCGTTCACGAGCGTCGATGGAATCAAGGTCGACCTGTTCGATCACACGGCGATAGGCAGCGATCGCATCGTCGGGGACAGCAACACCGAGATCTTGCTGGGCTTCAAGAACTGCCAGCCAGAGTTCTCGCTCAAGAACGATCTTCTGTTCAGGCGACCACAGTCGGACCATCTCCGCGCTCGCATATCGAGCAGCAAGAACATTGGGTACGGACGTGGACGCCATTCGGTCTCCTCAAGGGCCCAAAACGGGCACCTCTTCAGGATACGACTACGCCGAGGTGACCTCGGCGCGATTTAGAGATCAAGAATTGGCGCGAGGAGCGCGATCTTCAATCCTCTGGGCCGCAGCGTCCGAGGCGATGTCGTTGCGATGGTGCAGACCGGGCCAAGAAATCTTGCCAACCGCGTCGTATGCAGTCTGCCGGGCTTCGGCCAAAGTGGCGCCCTGGCCAGTCACAGTGAGCACTCGTCCACCAGCGGTGATGAGTTCGCCATTGGTATTGGCCCCAACACCAGCGCAGAACACCGTGACTCCAGCGACTGCTTGCGCGTCGTCAAGACCTTCAATGACATCGCCGGTGCGCAGGTCTCTCGGATAACCCTCGGTAGCGCACACAACAGTGACAGCTGCGCCATTATCGAAGGTTGGTGCAGCACCAAGTTGGCCTGCAGCGGCTGAAGCGAGCAGTTCACCGAGGTCGCTGGTGAGTCGGGGAAGCACAACCTGTGTTTCCGGATCACCGAAGCGCACGTTGTACTCGAGCATCTTCGGACCGTTCGGCGTGAGCATGAGGCCGGCATAGAGAACCCCGCGATAATCGATCCCGATCGAACGCAAGTAGGCCAGCGTCGGAAGTACGCCATCGTTCATGACTGCATCAATTACTGATTGATCCGCGACTGGCACAGGCGAGTACGCACCCATGCCGCCCGTGTTCGGACCGGCATCGTCGTCGCCAACGCGTTTGAAATCTTGCGCGGGCGCAAGAGCGACCGCGTTCGTTCCGTCGCAAATGGCAAGAACGGAAACCTCGGGACCGGTGAGACCTTCTTCAATAACAAGCGTTCGGCCCGCATCTCCGAAGGCATCGCCAGACAGATAGTCGAGAACCGCGGCGCGAGCTTCTTC
>JBIIGP010000238.1:0-3371 GCA_044236415.1 Acidimicrobiales bacterium
CGGTTTGACGACTTCGGGCTTGGTCGACTCGATAGAAGCGCTCGAAGATCCGGTCGATATCGCGAGTCGGAATTCCGATTCCGTGATCGGCAACCTTTACGACAACGTCGTTTGCAACTGCTTCAACCGTCACGTCAACAACAGTTCCAGAATCGGAATACTTGATGGCATTGTCGATGAGGTTTCCGATTGCAGACAGGAGTTGTCGGCGCTCACCGACAATTCGGGTGTCAGCCGACAAGACGACTAACTGCACCGAAACTTCCGCCTGGACAGCGGCAGTTCGCAGACTTTCAACCGCGTCAGATGCAACCTCGGATAACTCAACGATGGCGGTGCCAGCCCCATCGACAGATTCGATCCGCGAGAGTTCAATGAGGTCTTCGATGATCTGAGCGATTCTCATTGCCTCGGCATTAATGCGATTGGCAAGACGCTCAACAATGTCGCGGTCATCTTCGCCCTGAAGGGTCTCGGCGAGAAGACCAATTGCACCAACCGGGGTCTTCAACTCATGACTGATGTTCGCTACAAGATCGGTACGAATGGCCTCAAGTTGACGCCGTTCGGTGATGTCCTCGACAAATGCCACTGCTCCGGGCTGCCCATCCTCCGGAAGCGGAACCGTAGTGACCAATACCGTGCGTCGCGGCGGTCCAAAGAGTTCGATGGCAGTAGAGGCTTCGCTGCCCGCATTCGCCACCCTGATCAGATCGTTCACTGCCGCGCCAACGAGCGCATCGCCGTGGCGGGCTTCAAGGAACGGCTGAGAAGCAGCATTCGACTCGACCACCGAACCCTCGCCATCGAACACCATCACTGCGACCGGCAATGCATTGAGGGCTGCCTGCAAGCGAAACTGTGCGCTCTCGGATTGAAGATTTTCGGATCGGAGATCACGTACAGAGCGTTCGACGATTGCAAGAAGATCATCGAAGCGCACCATCTCGCGTTCGCTTGGTATCTCGAACCCCAAACGCATCGTCGACTCGTACACATGATTACGTTGGGCTCGATTCCAGAAGAAACGCGCAACAACAGTTGCCAGAGCGGCAGCAACGACAGCAGCAATCAGCGCACTCGAGATGGCTGAGTTCATTGGCCGCTTTCAGCCTCCGGATCAGGAATCTCTGCGCCAATCTCCGCAGCCAGCGAACGTCGCGCAACCAAGCGCGCCGCGCCGGTCTGCTCTGGAAGCCAACCGGTCACCATGTACTGCACCCGCTGTCCGATATTTACCGCGTGATCGCCAATGCGCTCGTAGTACCGGCCGATGAGGGCGAGCTGTACCGACGCCTGGAGACCAATGTCGTGAGTTGCGTGTGACTCAAAGATTGCTTCGATGTAATCGCCGTGCAAGGTGTCGAGAGTGTCGTCGATGTCGTCGATTGCAACCCCAAGGCTCGCATTTCGCTCGGCATAGGCATCGAGAGCCAGTTTCATCAGGCGAGAAGCTTCTTCGCTCATTCGTTCAATAAGGCCACGGAGTTTCGGATCGAGACTTACTCCGTAGATACGACGAGCACCTTTTGCCACATTGACCATGAGATCACCGGAGCGCTCAAGTTCGCCTGTGAGCCAGAGTCCGGTCACGATCGATCGGAGGTCCGATGCCATCGGCTGTTGAAGGGCAAGCACGTGATAGCAGTGCTCTTCGATTCGAAGTGAGAGGTCATCGAGTTCATCATCAGACTCGATGAGAGCTTGAGCGCCACTCATGTCGTTGGTGAGCAACACCTCTGTGCCACGAGGGATGACTTCGCCGACTAGAGCGCCGAGGCGGACAATGTCGTCACGGATCTCGTCGAGCTCCTGGTGAAAGGTTTTGCGCTGTTCAGGCATACAGACTCCTGTCGTAACTTCCGACTGATTGGCTCAACGGACTTCTGCCGCGAGGTGATCAGGATCTCCGGTAATCAGATAACGAACTCGAGCGCCAAGCACAGCAGAGTGATCGGCGATTCGATCAAGTGCTTGGCCTGCAACCATCGTACGGAGCGCAACCACCACGGCGTCGGGACCTTCGTAGGCAAGGAGAGCTTCCACGAGATGACGAGAGGCCAGTGCCACCTCGGGTTCAGACGCAACCTGTTCGGCAAGTGCAAGATCAAGAGTTGACCAAGCCCGTAATGCGTCGCGGTACTGATTCACCGCATGTCCCGCCAAGGTCTCAAGAATGTCGAATGCGGTAGGGACTCGCGTAAGCAGTTCGTGCTCCGGCGCCAACTTGGCGATGCGCAAAGCAAGATCACCGATGCGTTCAAGCTCTGCGGTGACACGAAGCACCGAGACGATAAGCCGAAGGTCGGACGCCACTGGAGCTTCCCGACGAAGAAGTTCGTAGGACCGCTCCATGAGCGACACGTTCATTGCGTCGATCCGATCGTCCGTCCGAATCGCTTCTTCGGCAACATTCTGGTTACCGGTGTTCAGCACCGTTCGCATGCGCTCGAGATTTTCGTCGACAAGTACACCCATCAGTTCCACCTGAAGGGCAAGTTGCTCGAGTTCGGACGTGTACTGCTGGCGCACTTGCTCCACCTCAGCCGAATCGACCGGTGACATAATTCTCGGTGCGTTCATCGGCGGGTGCCGAGAAAATCTTGTCTGTTGAATCGAACTCAACCAGCACACCGGTGCGTGTATCGCTTTCCGAATTCACCTCAGTAGTGAAGAACGCAGTGCGATCACTAACGCGGGCAGCCTGCTGCATGTTGTGCGTCACGATAAGGATCGTGTAGTCAGACTTGAGTTCCTGCATCAGGTCTTCGATACGAGCCGTTGCAATTGGATCAAGTGCCGAACAGGGTTCGTCCATGAGGATGACCTCGGGTTCGACAGCGATAGCGCGTGCAATACAAAGGCGCTGCTGCTGACCACCTGAGAGGCCCATTGCTGACTTCTTCAAACGATCTTTGACTTCGTCCCATAGCGCTGCGCGACGCAGAGCATGCTCAACGACGTCGTCCAGGTTTCCCTTGTTGCCGGACAATCGTGGACCAAACGCGATGTTGTCGTAGATCGACTTCGGGAACGGATTTGGCTTCTGGAAAACCATGCCGATTCGCTTGCGAACTTCGACTGGGTCAATACGGGGATCGTAAAGATCAACGCCGTGATACAGAATTTTTCCATCGACACGAGCAGATTCAATGAGATCGTTCATTCGGTCGAAGCAACGAAGCACCGTTGACTTTCCGCAGCCCGATGGGCCAATGAACGCTGTGATCTCATGCTGGAGAACTTGAAGGTTGACATCGCGCACGGCTCGAAACTCGCCGTAGTAGACGTCGAGTTCACGAACGTCGAACACCACAGAGGGCGCTTCCTGCTCAGAGACTGTTGCTTGTGCAACTACCTCTGCGTTCGGT
>JBIIGP010000029.1:0-12734 GCA_044236415.1 Acidimicrobiales bacterium
GCGAACCTGCGGCCTATGGACTTCCCGAACTCGCAGAACTCATCTCATGGGGCGGAAGCCCAAGAGCTTCGCTTGGCCTTGTCGCTGGCGGTCGTGCGCTCGCCCTCATGCGCGGACGTTCCTACGTCCTACCGCAAGACATCTTCGACATCGCTCCCGATGTGTTGCGTCACCGTGTTGTGCCGTCCTACGAAGCGCTTGCACAGGGACTCTCCGTTGAACAGATTCTCGCCCGACTTCTGTCGACCGTGCATGCGCCCGTCATTGCTCCGTCGCAGAACCCAACCGCAGTTACCGGCCGTTGATCGCCAAAAAAACTGCGGCCCCCTCAATAGATGGAACGCCCGCCGCAGAGATTCTGCGTCGCCTTGAAATCAGTGTGACTCGTCGGCTCGACGGACTCCTCCAAGGTGACCATCGCGGACTGACTCCGGGTCACGGTTCTGAACCCGGAGAAATTCGTGCCTACCAACCAGGCGACGACGTCCGTCGGATTGATTGGAACGTGACCGCACGACTCGGCGAAACCCATGTTCGCGACAGCGTTGCTGATCGCGAACTTGAGACGTGGATGCTTGTTGATGCATCCGCATCGCTTGCGTTCGGAACGGCAATCTGCGAGAAGCGTGATCTCGCTCTTGCGGGGATTGCGGCGACTGGTTTTCTCACCGCCCGGACTGGCAACCGAATCGGCGCAATGACCATCGGTCCCAACGGCGCATCGCCACCCATTCCCGCACGATCAGGGCGCGTGCACATGCAGGCACTCCTCCGACAGGTACTCACTGCGCTCGACGATCCTCAGCCTGGCCGCACCGATCTCACCGCCGGCTTGCAACGCATCGCCGGTACGGCCAAGCGACGCGGACTCATTGTTGTGATCTCCGACTTCCTCGACCCCGGCCCGTGGGACGCAGCTCTTCGCACGTTGGCTCTGCGACACGACGTCTTATGCATCGAGGTCGTTGACCCCGTCGAACTGGAGCTTCCCAATGTCGGAATGCTGTTGCTCCACGACGCCGTCACCGGTCGCGAAATCGAAGTACCCACAGGTAACGCAAAGTTTCGTGAGCGCTATGCCCATGCCGCTGCCAACCAACGAGCCACAATCGCAACTCGCATCCGTGCAACGAGTGCCGATCACTTAGTGCTTCGAACTGATCGCGACTGGTTGTTAGACCTCGCCCGATTCGTTTCTCGTCGACGCGACCGCATTGATTCACTTTCTCGTTCTGCTGCGCATGGATCTGGGAATGTCGGAGCAATTGCGGGAGCAACCCTGACCACTGGAGTCACCCGATGATGGGTATTTCATTCCTAAGCCCATGGCGATTGCTTCTGCTTTTCGTCGTCGTTGTCCTCGGCATCATCTATGCCTTGTTTCAAAAGCGCCGATCGAAATACGCAGTGCGGTTCACGAATCTCGAACTGCTCGAGTCCATTGCACCGAATCGCCCGGGATGGCGACGCCATATCGCCGCTGCGGTGCAACTTGTTGCGCTCGCTGCGTTGGTGTTGGCCTTCGCTCAGCCTGTGCACGACGTGAAGGTTCCGCGCGAACGAGCAACGGTCATGCTTGCGCTTGACGTCTCGCTCTCGATGGAAGCAACCGATGTGAAGCCTGATCGCATCGAGGCCGCAAAGGCCGCAGCGACAGCATTCCTCGACGATGTTCCAGCCCAGTTCAATGTTGGCCTCGTTACCTTTGCCGGAAGCGCAAAGATTCGTGTCCCTCCGACGACCGATCGCCAGCAAGTTGCCAACGCGATCCAGAACGCTCAACTCGCCGATGGAACAGCAATAGGCGATGCAATCGATGCCAGCCTTGATGCGCTCGGAGATGTTCCACCTGCCCCCGATGGCGCAGCGGTTCCCGCAGCAATCGTGCTGCTGTCCGATGGCACGACAACAATGGGAACGCCGAATATCACTGCCACACAACGTGCGGTCGATGAAGGTGTCCCCGTTTCAACGATCGCTTTCGGCACGCCGACAGGAACTGTCACGTTGCCCACTGGCCAGAGTGTCAGTGTGCCTGTCGATGCACCCTCGCTTGAGGCGATCGCAAAGCAGTCTGGGGGCAACTTTTACGAGGCATCCACGCAGAACCAGTTGACTGACGTCTATTCGAAGATCGGATCCTCGATTGGGTACGACGAGGTGGAGTCATCGCTCACACAGTGGTTCGTTGCAGCCTCGTTCCTCACGCTCGTTCTGGCGTCAGGTCTCGCTCTCGCTTGGTCGAACCGGCTGCCGTAGTGCCGGCGGTGCAGAACGCCAACGGCCCACCGACTTCTCGGTGGGCCGTTGTTCGTTTTCCGAACGGTGAATTCAAACTCGCTAGGACGAAACCTTTTCGCTGACGACTCGCGATGAACCGCCAGGTTGCATCGATACGCCATAAAGGCAATCAGCGGCTTCCATCGTGCGCTTTTGATGGCTCACAATCACGAGCTGGGCATCGTTGCGGAATTCCGCAACAAGACCGAGGAACCGGCTGAGGTTCATGTCGTCGAGGGCGGCCTCGACTTCGTCCATCACGTAGAACGGCGATGGACGACTGCGGAACACCGCAAACAGGTAGGCCAAAGCTGTGAGCGAACGCTCTCCACCAGAGAGCAATGAAAGCTTTCGAACGTTCTTGCCAGAAGGCTTTGCCTCAACCTCGATGCCGGTCAGCAGCAAGTTGTCTGGTTCGGTGAGCTTCAGTCGACCCTGACCGCCTGGGAACAGCGTCTGGAACAGTGCTTCGAAGTTGGCGGCGACATCGGCGAATGCAGCAGCAAACACGCTGACAATTTCGCCATCGATTGCTCGAATCACTTTGGCGAGTTCACGACGACTTTCCTTGACGTCTTCGAGTTGCTGCTCGAGGAACGTGTGACGTTCCTGCAGGGCATCGAATTCTTCGAGCGCCAATGGATTGATTGGACCCATGAGGCGGAGGTCTCGTTCAAGCTCGCGAGCTCGACCGGCAGCGGTCGCACCTTCGGCGAGTTCGGGACATTCGCTGGCGATTGCAACATCGGGTTCGCAGTCGAGGTCGCGTCGAAGCGCTTCAACTGCTGCTTCGATACGCATCTCGATTTCAGCGTGATCAATTTCGGCTCGCTGCAATCGTTCGCGAACCTCGCCGAGACCGCGTTCCTGATCGGCACGCTGACGACGAAGGCCATCGAGTCGACCGGCGACACCGCGAGCAGCCTCAGACTGCTGACGACGACGCTCACGGAAATCGCTGAGGCGACCTTCAATAAGGGCGGAGCGATCCTGAACGAGCGCTGACAAACGATCGAGTGCCGTTTGAGCCCGATCGAGCTCAAGGCGGCGAGCTTCGGCAGCCTCGCGTTCTGCAGCGGCACCTTCGAGACGGGCTTCAACCTCGGCCAATCGACCAGTGAGGAACTGGCGTCGTTCGACAACCGCAACGCTTCGAACTTCGAGATCGCTGCGCCGAGAGCCAACTTCCGCTGCTTGCTCTTCGAGCCGAGCACGAGACTCAGCCATACGTCGGGCCGACGCGGCAAGTTCATTGTCGGCGTCTTCGAGATCGGGAAGCATCCCCTCGAGTTCGGCGATACGAGCGTCCTCACGAGTCACACGGTCGGTGAGCTCGCCAAGATGATCGCTGAGTGCTTCGGCTTCGGTGGCCGCATCGCGACGGTCGGTCTCGGCTCGCTGCAAACGGTCACCGGCTGCAGTGAGTCGGGAATCGTTTGCGTCGAGATCGCGAGCAAGACCAGCTTCAACACTTGCGGCATTGGCCAGTTCGGCTCGTGCCGTTTCGAGCACGCCCGCCGCTTCAGCCGCAACGAGCACTGCTTCGTCGGCACGGCGAGTTGCTTCGTCGAGCGCGGCACCAGTTGCACCAGCACCAGATGAACCGACTCGCCAACCGCTTACGCCGAATCGATCGCCGCTGCTGGTGACAACGATGGCGTCGGGATGAGCAAGTGACGCGTCGACTGCCTGCACCCAGCCGCCATCGATAACAACTGCAGCACCGATGAGCGCATCAAGAAGTGGCTCGACATCGGGGCGACGAGCTCGGACGTGTCCACGCAACGGTGCGCCAACAGGCGGAGCGGTGCGTGTGGAGCGACCGGCACCCAAAGCGAGCACAGCGCCGCTGAGCGATTCCGCGCTAAGCGCTTCAAGCGCTCGGCGACCAGCATCGACCCCATCAACAACGACCGCAGCCAAGGCTTCGCCGACGGCAGCTTCGAACGCTGCTTCCCAGCCCGAATCGATTTCAACGAGATCGAGAACTGTGCCGAGGACACCGTCGATGCCGGCAAGACGTTCAGTGCCAGCACGTGAACGCGCTTCGTCGAGTGCAAGGGCAAGCGCTTCAACTCGCGCGCTCCAGGCATTCTTTTCGCTTTCGGCGGCACGATGGACTGCTTCAGCCGCTTGAACTGCAGTCTCCGCTTGAGAACGACGCGCTTCGGCCGATTCCATAGCTTCGACGAGCGGAAGTTCAGCCGATTCCAACTCGATGAGTTGCGCGCGGAGCGATTCAGTTTCGGTGAGGAGTGTCGCTGCCTTGTCGGCAAGCGCAGTTGCGCGGGTTCCGATGCGATCGCGTTCTTCACGTGCACGACCCGACGCGGTACGAAGTGCGGCGAGTTCGCCACGAACCTCGGCTGCGGCACCTGTCGGAGCCGGGACACCGCTCGCCCACTGCTCTTCAAAGGCCAACCGCTCGGCCGCCAGAAGTTCCTCAGCCTCGACCAGTTCCGCCGCAAGCGGCTCGAACTTCTCTGATTCCGATTCAACCTCTGCGAGTTCGGCAGACAGTCGTGCTGCTTCTGCTTCAAGTGAAGCAACAACACCCTGATCGATCGACGCGCCACGAAGACGATCAACACCGCGTCGACGTTCGGTGAGCACTGCAGACAGACCACGAGCTTGCTGGAACAACGACTCGTACGATGCGAGACCGTCGCCGAGATCGTCGCCACCCATGGCAGTGAGTTCCGCCTCGACCGACATAATTTGCGTGTCGAGTTCGGCGAGTGAACGACGGAGGCGTTCTTCTTCTGCAGAAAGCTCAGCGCGCCCGCGCATTCCGTTCTCGAGTCGGGCACGCAATCCTGCAAGCTCGCGACCGGCAATGAAGATGCGCAATGCCGTGAGTTCAGACACAACACCGGCATGGCGACGAGCGGCATCGGCTTGGCGTTCAAGTGGACGCAACTGACGGCGCACTTCGCGAAGCAGATCCTGCATTCGAGTGAGGTTGCCTTCGGTCGATGCAAGGCGACGTTCAGACTTTTCTTTGCGGCGGCGATATTTCAGGATGCCGGCCGCTTCTTCGATGATTGCGCGACGTTCTTCAGGACGAGCGTTGAGTACCGCGTCGATCTGGCCCTGCGAAACGATGACGTGCTGCTGACGACCAACACCACTGTCGGAAAGCAGATCTTGAATGTCGAGAAGACGACACGGAACGCCATTGAGCGCGTATTCGCTGTCGCCGGAGCGGAACAACGTACGAGTGATTGTCACCTCGTTGAATTCGATGGGAAGCATTCCCGAGGTGTTGTCGATAGTGAGGCTGACTTCGGCGCGACCGAGCGCTGAGCGCTTGGTGGTGCCGGCAAAAATGACGTCGTCCATCTTCTGCGAACGCACGGCGGAAGGCGCTTGGGCACCAAGCACCCAACCGATCGCGTCGACCACATTGGACTTGCCCGAACCATTGGGGCCCACCACAACGGTGACACCTGGTTCGAGATCAAGAGCTGTCGTATCGGCGAAGGACTTAAAGCCCTTCATCGTGAGTCGTTTCAGATACATCAGACCTGACAGACCTCGCAGTAGAAGGTGGACCGACTGGCAACCTTGGTCTTCACGATGTCGTTACGACGACAACGACGACACGGCTGCTTGTCACGGTCATACACCTGATGGTGGCTTTGGTAATCGCCGGCTTTACCGAAAAGATCGACGTACTGGCCGTCGCCCAACGTTGAGCCGTTGTACTTGATTGCTTCGTGCAGAATCTCGACGAGCGAACGGTAGAGACGACGGATTTCCTGCGTCGTGAGCGAACCTGTTTCGCGGTCGTAACGAAGACCTGAGTCGAAGAGGATTTCATCGGCATAGATATTGCCGATGCCAGCGATCATTGACTGATCGGTAAGGAACGCCTTAAGTGACTGGCTCTTCGAACGGAGAAGATGACCAAAGTCGACCCATGACATTGGGGTTTCCACCGGATCGACACCGAGGTTTGAAAGTTCTTCGATCTCGGAAGAGATTTCGTCGGGAGTGGCAAGGAACATCTCGCCGAATGTGCGCGGATCGATGAAACGGAGTTGGCCACCCTGCGTGAACGTGATGGTCACATGCGTGTGCTTTTCGACTTCGTCCTTCGGCGTTGCACGACGCAGCTGACCTGACATTCGCAAATGAACGATGAGCACCTGTCCATTGTCGAGCGGCATGAGGAGGTACTTCCCTTTGCGCTGTGAACCTGTGATCTTGGCACCGACAAGACCGGTGATGAAGTCCTCGGGGCTTTGTCGTTTGATCGACTTCTTCCCGGTGACATCGACGCTCTTTACCTTGCGTCCGACGACCTCTTTTTCGAGTTCGCGGCGAATGGTTTCTACTTCGGGCAATTCAGGCATCGTGCTGCCCACTCTCATGGTTGGGAACGGTCACCGTTGACAGGTGGTCGAGCGCGGCTTGCGCTGCGGCCTGTTCGGCGCCCTTCTTTGAGCGACCATCGCCTTCACCGATGACGTTGCCGTCGACCGATACGCGAGCGAAGAATCGCTTCTCGTGATCGGGGCCCTCGGCCCCGAGTTCATAGACCGGCGCCGTCGAAAAACGTTGCGCCGTGAGTTCTTGAAGTTGTGACTTGAAGTCGCCGTCACCGGGTTCTTCGGCCGCTGCAGCAATAGGTGCCTCGAAAAGACCCAGAACAAGTTCGCGAGCGGCATCGATACCGCCGTCGACAAACACGGCTCCGATGATGGCTTCCAGAGCATCAGACAGGATCGAGGCCTTCGACCTTCCACCACTGGCGTCTTCGCCCTTGCCCAAACGGAGAGCGGGACCAACACCGAGATCGGCGGCCACCTTGGCCAACGTTGGTTCGCTTACGACTGCCGACCGAACCTTGGCCAGCAAACCTTCGGGCATTTCCGGATGTGAAGTGAAGAGGTGATCGGTGACGATCACGCCCAGCACCGCATCGCCGAGGAATTCAAGCCGTTCGTTGGAGGCAGTGTGACCTGTTTCGGCACACCACGACCGATGCGTAAGCGCGAGGAGTAGAGGCCCGGGCTCGGAGAACCCGTAACCCAAGCGATCGACCAGCGCGGTGACGGCGTCGGAGCTCAGGACCTCAGCCCAGCTTTGCCATGACATAGTCGACGGCGTCGCGGACGGTCTTGAGATCGGCGAGGTCTTCGTCTTCGATGCGGAAGCCAACACTGCGCTCGCCCAGTTCCTCTTCGAGGGCCTCGACCAGCTCAATGAGGGCCAGGCTGTCGGCATCGAGGTCATCGGCGAAGGAATCGCCTTCGTTGATGGCGGTGGGCTCGGTCTCGAGGATGTCGGCCAACCGGTCACGGACCAGATTCAGGACGAACTCTCGGTCGATAGGGCCTTGTTCGACGTGGGTCTCAGCGGGCACAACAGTCTCCTCGGACGGCGATGGAACGGGCCGATCGTAGCGGGGTCAAACTTTGCCCGCTTGTGAAAACTGCTGCTCAACGCCCTACTGGGGCGGGACCAAACCTCGGGTTCAATCGGCGAGGCGCACGGTGGCAGCGATATGGCCAACCACATCGGCGTTCACCATGTCGGCGGCGACACGAACCGCGTTCACCATGGCCCGGTCCGAAGAGGAGCCGTGACTGATGATGCACACGCCATCGACACCGAGAAGCATCGCTCCACCTGTGTTCTCAGGATCAAGCGAGTCGTAGAGCGGCATGAGTGACGGCCACAGTGCAGCCGCCGCAGCACGAGCTTCGTCAGATGAATCGAACGCGGCGAGAAGTGAGTTGATGATCGACTTCAACGAACCTTCGAGAGTCTTCAACGCGACGTTGCCGGTGAAACCATCGGTCACCACGACGTCGACGTCGTCAGTCATGATGTCGCGTCCTTCAACGTTTCCGATGAACTGAGCGCCGGTTTCACCAATCCAAGTACCTTCGGCAAGCAACTTGTGCGTTTCTTTCACAAGCGGATTGCCCTTGGTGGGTTCTTCACCAATCGATAACAAACCAACGCGAGGAGACGCGATTCCGAAACGCTGTTTCGCGAACACCGCGCCCATCTGCGCGAACTGCACAAGCCAGTCGGCATTGCATTCAGAGTTTGCACCGGCATCAAGTAAGACCGTTGGGGTATCAGCGCCAGGAACAGGAATCGGCGTTGCAATCGCTGGCCTTTGGACGCCTTTAATACGCCCCATACGCAACAACGCACTTGCCATTGTGGCGCCGGTGTTTCCCGCGCTCACCATTGCCGATGCTTTGCCGTCGCGAACGGCTTCCGCAGCGCGCACGAGCGATGAATCTTTCATCTTGCGAACGCTTGAGCCGGGATCGGCATCCATCGCAATGACTTCCGACGCTTCGATGACCTCAAGGCCACCGGTATCGCCTAGGTCCGCGGCGCGCCCAACCAAGACAACGGGAATACCAAGTTCGTCGACGGCGCGACGCGCGCCAGCAACGATTGCGTCGGGAGCGTTGTCGCCCCCCATGGCATCGACAGCGATGGGAAGCATGAGTGCCCTTTCGGGATCAGTCGACGTCGAGAGCCTGGCGGCCGTTGTACCAACCGCAGTTGCCGCATACAACGTGCGGACGCTTTACGGCGCCACAACGCGGACAGGTGCTGCGAGCCGGAGTGGCGATACGCCAAGCTGAGGCACGACGGCTGCGGCTCTTGGACTTCGAGGTCTTCTTCTTGGGTACGGCCATGGTCGTTCCTGATTCGGGGGGCGGCACACTGAGCCGCTCGCGGGACCGGGGGGTGCCCCGGGCAGACGGAGGACTCTACTCGCCGAGGTCGCCCGGTTCGAAGTCCAGTTCTGCGAGGGCTGCCCAGCGGGGGTCAGAGATGAGTCCAGGACCCTCTTCTTCCTCGGATTCCTCACCCTCTCCTGCGACCCGGGCAGGGAACAATTCCGGGGCAGGACCTCGGCAATCTGCAGCACACAGCGGAGCTAGGGGCAGTGCCAATAGCACCGCATCTCGCACCATTGCCTCAAGATTCACGATGTCGTCGGCCATGGCGTAGGTCTCGCCCTCAACGGGACGAGGTTCGAAGATTTCCCGGATCTGAGCTACCGATCGACCCTCAACAGGCTGCAGGCACCGTCGACATTCACCCACCCACGGGGTCGTGATGCTGCCCGTCGCAACGAGTCCATTACTAAGGGTCTCAAGTTCAAGATCAAGATCGATCGACGCGCCGTCCGGCACCGTGGCCGAGCTAATCCCTAAACCGGAGAGCTCGACCGATTCGGTGAACTGACGCCGCGCTCCGGGATGTCGACGAAGGTCTGCGATCGGCACGACCAATGGTCGGTAGGTCATCGATTACGCGAGATCCTGATCGAAGAAGTTCGAAGCGGCGTCGCGAATCGTCTGAGTCGGATGGTTCGAAGATGGGGGTGGCGGAAGGTCGGAGTAACGATCCTCGACCACCGTGAGGCGCGGACGATCGTCGTAGGCGTCGTAGTCGTCCTCGAATGGAAGTGCTCCGTCGTCCCAAGAGTCGGCGTTGACCATGCCCTCGGCGTCGTACAAGGCCGGCGCATCATCGAGTTGCGATAGTTCGTCGTAGACCGAAGGTTGTGTCGGCGGTGCAGAGAAGTCTTCGCCTTGCACGTCGTAGATTTCCTGCTCGGAAGCACCTTCGACTCCGTGTTCGGCAGCAGCCGCTGCTTCGGCAAGGAGATTCGTGCCCTGCAACTTGGCGCGACCAGCACCAACGAGTTTCTGCGTGCGTTCCAAGACGATTTCGAAACTGGCGAGTTTCTGATCGCAGAAGTCTTCTACCTCGTGACGCAGTCGACGAGCATCTGCTTGGGCAGCATCGACGATGTCATACGCCCGTTGTTCGGCGGCTTTCACAACCTCGGTGCGCTGCACCATACGTTCGGCTCGGGTACGCGCTTGCTCAAGAAGGTCGTCAGCTTCGTGGCGTGTTCGAGCAAGAAATTCTTCGCGTTCTTTGAGCAACCAACGAGCAGCCCGGAGTTCCTCGGGCAGCGATTCGAGCGCTTCGTCGAGAAGAACAAGAACCTCGTCCTTCACGATCATCGATGAAGCAGACAACGGCACATCACGCGCGTTCTCGATCATGTCGCGCAGTGTGAGCAACACGTCTTCGGTCTCGGCCGGGTGATACTGCGCGCCCACCGATGGCGGTGTGAGATCGATCTCGATGTCGTGATCGTCGAATGAGGGATTGTCGTACTGGCTCACGATCCGTACTTCTCCTGAAGTCGTTTGGCAACGGCGGGCGGCACCATGGGTGTCACATCGCCGCCGAAGCGGGTGATCTCTCGAAGCAACTTCGACGCAAGGAACGAGTTCCCTGAGGCCGAAGGAATGAACAACGTGTCCACGCCTGAAATTTTCTGGTTCATCTGCGCCATCTGCAGTTCGCTCTCGAAGTCGGAGACAGCACGCAGACCCTTCACGATGAAGTCGGCGCCCATTTCCTTTGCGAGATCCACAACGAGCGATGCGAACATCGTGACCTTGACGTTAGGAAGGTGCGCCACTGATTCCTCGAGCATCTCTCGACGCTCATCGAGCGAGAACAGGGGCTCGCCCTTCTGAGGGTTACGCATGGCAGCGACGATGACCTCGTCGAACAGACGCGACGCTGTCGCGATGATCTCAAGGTGACCGTTATGGATCGGGTCGAACGATCCCGGGTAAAGCACTCGGGTCACGGAGACTCCGGACTGTCGGGGGGCTGCAGGACGCTTACGAGCGTACCCCCGTACCTCTTCTCCTTACGTGTATCCCATCCAGCCGGAACTGTGATCTCTCGCGCTGATTCGGCAACAACGACACCGCCTGCGGCGAGGTTGGTGACCAGGTTGAGTACCTCAGACCACAGTTCATCGTCAGCGGCATAGGGAGGGTCGATCAGCACGAGATCAAACTGAGGGTTCGCCGAGCTTTTCGACGCATCTCGCAGCCACGCCAGCGCGTCTTGCGCCACGACGCTGGACCGATCAAGAAATCCCGTTGTTTCAAGGTTGGTGCTGATCGCTTTGCGGGCGTCACGGCCATGATCAACGAAGACACACGAGGTCGCACCGCGAGATAGGGCTTCGATTCCCAGCGCGCCAGAACCGGCAAAGAGATCAAGCACACGGGCACCGTCGACTGCGTCGAGACTGCCGAGTGAATTGAACATCGACTCTCGAACACGATCGAGCGTGGGACGGGTTTCGCTCCCTTCCGGAGCCACCAATCTGCGTCCTCTTGCTTCGCCGGCCACAACCCTCATGCCGGCGACCGTACCCTGTGGGAATGGATGCCGAACTCGGAATGACCTGTGTTGACTGCGGAGGCACCCTCCACCCGTTGTCCTACCCACCCGAGGACGGCTGGGAACCAGGCGATGTTGTGGCTTATCGCTGTCCCGATTGCAATGAACGATTCGACATCGTTCTCGGTGATCCGTCGGATGACGACGACCGTTACTGACACGAGGTCACGCCATGGGTATCGACGCTGACGTTCATAATCTTGTTGGCCGCTACTGCGATGCAGTGCTTCGCGTCGACGTCGCAGAGTTTTCCGATACATGGGCAGACGACGCACAGTGGCTGATTCCCGGTGACGGCATCATCGAAGGCCGCGCCAGCATTTCGGCGACGTTCGAAAAGATTCGACCGACATACAGACAATGTGTGCAAGAAGTTCTCAATGGAACGATTTCGTACGTCGATGGCGATAACGCAAGCGCGCGCTGGCAAATTCGCGAGCTTCAATGGCGCGACGACGGAACGGTCAGCGAACTCATCGGCGTGTACCACGACGTCATGGCTCGCGACCTTGACGGTGTGCTGCGGTTCACCCAACGAGATTTTGAGTTGATCTACAGCGGTCCGATCGATGGAAGCGGAAAGTTGCGATCACCGCGCTCGGTGTAGGCCAACGACATCAAGTGGTCAGTCAAGAAGTGCGACGAGGATGTCGGCCAGTTCTGCAGGCCGAGCAACCATCGGCGAATGATCGCCGGGCATCTCAACAACATCGGCGCCCATGCGTTCGGCGACGGCACGCTGACCGTCGACGAGGAGAATTGGATCGTCGGTACACACGACGTAGGTGCTCGGCGTTGAACGCCACGCTGCCTTTTCGACGACTACGGAACCACCCGTGTTTCCGGGACGAAGTTTGGTGGCCCACCGCGCGGCTTCGTCAGGGTCGATATCTGGATAGAAGATTTGCGCAGCGAACTCTGGATCGATGAACGGGATGCCGTCATCGCCGACGCGCATGGTGAGGAGAAACTCTTCGCCAATTGTCATTGGACCGCCGCTACCTAACTCGCCAGCATCGGGACCAAGGGCTGTCAGATACACCAGTCGTTCAACAGATGAATGATTTCCCGCAACGGTGACGACTGCTCCGCCATAGGAATGACCGAGAAGGATGACAGGACCCTCGATGGTGTCGAGAACCGCGGTTACCGCCGCTGCGTCTTCAGTGAGGTCGGTGAGCGGA
>JBIIGP010000267.1:0-2877 GCA_044236415.1 Acidimicrobiales bacterium
ACAAGCGCTTCGCGATCAAGAAGATCAAGCGGAACCTGCACTGCACGTTGACCCAGCGCTTCAATCGCTGCTGCGGTCGACGCCAAACTCCCCGGCAGCACTTTTCCGTCTTCTGTTCGTGACGACGGGTCACCATCAACAACCGTTCGGGCCGTAATGGCGACATCGAACCCCGCTTCAGCGAACGCGATTGCTGCAGCCCGGCCAATTCCGCGACTGGCACCCGTGACAAGCACAGTTCGCGTCCCATCGCTCATAGGTCTTGGCTCCATAGCGACTGACCTCGAGCTTCACGGAACAACCGACGGGCGTCAGGAAATGAATGGTTGTCGTGGTCTTCGCCCCAGGTTGTGATGCCGTCGAATGACCAACGAGTCAGGCAATTGATTGTGTAGAGGTTCGGGTTGATCAGGAACCCAAGTGAGTTTGTGGTTTCGCCACGAGCGTTGAACTCACGCCCAAGTTCGTCGACCCCGTCGAGTTCCACAATGAGCGGAAAGCCTTCACCATCACGTTCAATGACCCGGCGCTCGCCACCTTTCAACTTGGCCCACTCGCCATCGCGCATATACGAACCATGAATCGCGATTGCACCGGTACCGAAGTCCATCGTGATTGCATGAAACGCATGCTCGTCTGACGCCGTTGCGTAGCTGTAGCCACCGCGCATCATCGAGCCACCATGGATACCTTGCCCAAACTGCGGACGAGGACCCCACGAACGATCACGAAAACCGTAGTCATCAACTTCAATGGTTTCGCCGTGCAACACGATCGTGCCCTGATAACGGCATGGCTGATCGACATGCGATTCACCCAACATGTTGGGCGGAACAATGCCGGTGACGATGAGATCGACATGGATTTCGTCGCCACCGTCGGGATCGTCGTAGCGAACGCGCCACTTCTTCTGTGGCTCAAGACATTCGTAGCGGATGCCGTTGGCCAGCGTGAGATCAGTCAGCTTCTGATCAACGAGCGGAAGATGCCAGAACTGTTTGGCGTACACGCAGGTTTCGGGGCGTTCATTTCGTCCGTCCCAAAAGAATGCACCGCCAGCAGCGACACCTTGATTCGTTTTGAAATACGGGTAGAGCTGTCCCGACAGGTTCCGTTCGGGAACGGCAAAGGTGAACCAACAGGTTTCGGTCCACTCGGGATCATCGGAAGTCGGCGGGTGAAACTCGTCGTCGGGATGCATGGTGGTCAACTGAAGGCCAGGCCCGTGACCATTGCCGAGCTCAGACCGCTATCAACGTGCAGGTTCTCGCCATTGATGAACGCAGCAGCGTCGCTCCCCATGAAGGCAAGCGAAGGCGCGATGTCTGTCGCAACAGCCATACGACCATTGCCCTGGACGCCGACGGCCCAGTTGATGGCGTCTTCACCCATTGAAACCTTGAAGTCGGCCATGAGAGGCGTGTCGACCGGAGCAGGGCAGATGCTGTTGATGCGAATGCCATTTCGAATTGCCGAATACGAGCGACGCATCGTGTACACCTGCATGCACATCTTTGAAAATGCATAGACGTCGTTGACGACCTCAGGGTGCGCCTCGCACCAATCGAGGAATGCATCCCAGTCGGCGATCTCAAGAAGCTCGGTAATTTCCGCCACCTGAGCCGGCCAACCATTGCCTGCCATCGACGCGGTGTAGACGACGGTTCCGCCCTTGGTAATGCGATCGATGAGTCCGTCAGTGAGTCGGCGCGACGCTGCGACGTTTACCGCCATGCATGTGCGAACTCCAGCATTTGCCGCGACGCCTGCGTTGGAGAACAACACGTCGATCGGACCTTCGATCTGGGCGATTGCAGCATCGATCGACGCGGGATCAGCGAGGTTCGTTTCGATGAACGTGTCGCAGCGGCCAGTTGGTGCCTTGATGTCGAGAATGGTGAGGTGCTCAACACCGAGTTCGTAGAGAAGTTCGGCCAGTGCGGCGCCAATACCAGTGGCTCCTCCAGTGAGAACAACACGCTTGCCGGCATAACTGAACAGGTTTGTCATGGAATTGAGCCCCCAAGATGAAGGGCCGCCAACCGGCGGCCGGTCCTGCGAACCTACGAGTGGTCGGGAAAAGTGTCAACATCACCCGATGCAGATTCGTCGGCTTACTCCCGCCCTTGGAGCGGAGATCACCGGGCTCGATCTCAGCAGCGATTTCGATGATGAGACCCTCAATGCCGTGCACAGCGCGCTCGTTGAGAACCAGGTCATAGTCATCCACGCTCCTGACCTGACTCCCGATCAGCACATGGCCCTCGGACGCCGTATTGGCGAGATCGAAATCCACGCGTTCTTCCCCAACCTGGGCCCTGGCCTCGAGCATGTCAGCGTCCTCGATTCCGAGGAAGGCAACACCGCGTCGATTTGGCACACCGACGAAACGTTCCTCCCCCACCCCCCGATGGGAACGCTCACACACGCAAAGGCGCTTCCCGATGTCGGGGGCGACACAATGTTTGCCTCAACCACCGCCGCCTACAACGCGTTGTCGCCAAACATGAAGCTGTATCTCGAAGGCCTCACTGCAGTTCACGATCTCAGCCGCACCACAGAACTCCGCTATCGCTTTGGCGGAGCCACGCCACAGCAATATGCCGATGCCATTGCCCAAGACCGACGCACCGCTCACCCCGTCGTTCGAGTACATCCTGAGACTGGTGCCAAGGGCTTGTTCGTCAACCCGACCTACACCCGCCACATCGTGGGCCTACCTCCCGAGGAAAGCGACGCCATCCTTGCGTTCCTCTTTCAGCATTCGATCAAGGAGCACTTCACCTATCGCCACCACTGGCGAGAAGGCGACCTTCTCATGTGGGACAACCGCTCGACGATGCACCGAGTCCTCAACGATTTCCCCGGTCGCCGCCT
>JBIIGP010000239.1:0-3354 GCA_044236415.1 Acidimicrobiales bacterium
GCGCGCTGCAGCATTCTGACCAGCAGCATCGGCATCGAAAGCGAGTACAACGCGCTGGGCAAAACTACGCAGCAATTTCACGTGGTCTTCGGTAAGTGCAGTTCCGCAAGTTGCAACTGCACGCGGCATTCCCGCCTTAAAGAAACCGATGACGTCGGTATAGCCCTCGCAGATAATCGCTTCATCGGCCTTGACGATGTCGGCCTTCGCCATGTGTAGGCCGTAGAGCAACTTTGACTTGCTGTAGATCGCGCTATCGACAGAGTTCTTGTATTTCGCTCCGTCGACACCGGGCATGATGCGCCCACCGAAACCAACGTTTGCTCCGGCAACATCGTGAATGGGGAACATGATGCGACCACGAAACGCGTCGGTCGGACGATTTCGGCTGTTGATGAAACCCAAACCCGCTTCAACGAAGACATCGTCGGGAACTCTGATTGCACGGGCAAGTTCGTCCCAGCCCTCGGGTGCCCATCCAATACCGAAGTTTCGAACATCGTCGCCATCGAGTCCACGAGAACGTAGATAGCCACGCGCCGCTGCTGCGTCGGGTGACGAAAGCAGTCGGTCGTGATACCAGTCGCTCGCTTTCGAAACGGCATCGAGCAACTTGGTGCGACGCTTGCGCCCTTCGTTCTGGCCTTCGTCGGTATAACGAAGCGTGACGCCAGATTTCACCGCGAGCTTTTCAACAGCTCCGACAAAGTCGAGATGCTCAACCTCGCGGACAAAGGTGATGACGTCGCCTTTCGCGCCACACCCGAAGCAGTAATAGAGCTTCTCCTCGGCATTGACCGAGAACGAACCGGACTTCTCCTGGTGAAATGGGCACAAGCCCTGCCACCGGCGACCGACTCGTTTCAGCTGAACATGCTCGGAGATGACCGCGACAATGTCAGTGGCATTCCGTACCGCTGCGATGTCATCGTCCTGAATGCCCACGTATGCCTCCGGGCCGGACGGTAGCAGCGAGAACGGTCAGACCAACCGGGGCAAGAGATACCCGGGAAGATCGGCGATGGCGATGCGCTCTTGTTCCATGGAATCTCGTTCACGAACGGTGACCGCTTGGTCCTCGAGGGTGTCGAAATCCACGGTGACGCAGAAAGGAGTGCCAAGTTCGTCCTGACGACGGTAACGACGACCAATGGCCTGGGTTTCGTCGTAATCGCACATCATGAGGGGCTGAAGCATTCCCAGCACCTCACGGGCCACTGGCGTCAGTTCGTCCTTCTTCGAAAGCGGAAGGACCGCCACCTTGTAGGGAGCGAGACGTGGATGCAGACGCAGCACCGTGCGAACTTCGCCGCGAACGTCTTCTTCGTCGTAGGAGGCGAGCAAGAACGCCATCATCGTCCGAGTGGCACCGGCCGCAGGTTCGATGACATGCGGGCGATATCGGATATTCGCGCTTTGATCGAAGTACTCAAGCTTTTCGCCCGAATGGGTGGCGTGCTGAGTGAGGTCGTAATCGCCACGATTGGCGACACCCTCAAGCTCGCCCCAACCCCAAGGGAAAAGGAACTCAACATCGGAGGTACCCGACGAATAGTGACTGAGTTCGTCGGCATCGTGAGGACGCATACGAAGGCGGCTCTCGGGGATTCCGAGGTCGATGTACCAGCGATAACGCTCGGCGCACCAGTACTCGTACCACTTCTGCGAATCTTCGGGTGGAACAAAGAACTCAAGTTCCATCTGTTCAAATTCGCGTGTGCGGAAGACAAAGTTGCCCGGCGTGATCTCGTTACGGAACGACTTTCCGATCTGAGCAATACCGAACGGCGGCTTCTTGCGACTCGTCTGAAGAACATTCGAGAAGTTGATGAACATGCCCTGCGCAGTTTCTGGACGCAGGTACGCCACTGCCGCATCGGATTCGACGGGGCCGGCATGTGTCTTGAACATCAGGTTGAAGTTTCGGGCCTCGGTGAACGAGTCCTTCTCTCCACACGAAGGACAGGTCGTGGGGTCGACAAGTTGGTCCTCGCGAAAACGCTCATGGCATTTACGGCAATCGACAAGAGGATCGGTGAAGTTCTTGAGATGGCCCGATGCCTCCCAGACCGCGGGCGGCGAGAGGATCGACGCGTCAAGACCGACAACGTCGTCGCGCATCTGAACCATGGAACGCCACCACGCGTCCTTCACGTTTCGAAGCAGTTGCACCCCGATGGGGCCGTAGTCATAGGTGGAACGAAACCCGCCGTAGATCTCGGCTGAGGGAAACACAAAGCCGCGACGCTTGGACAGATTGACGACCTTCTCCATCAAGGAGACGTCATTGGGTACCGATGACTCAACTGGCATAGCCGGTGAGGTTACTTGCCAGCAGGAGGTGTCACTTCCACGATGCCGCGTGCGATCAAGTCTTCGATCGTTGCATCGTCACGTCCGAGGAGGTCACGACAGATCTCGATGCTGTGTTCACCGAGCCATGGGGCAGGCGTTTCCACTGGTTCGGTCATCCCACTAGCGAGGAAGCCTTTGCCTTCGAAGACGAACGTTCCGACGCCCGGTTGGTCGATTTCAACCAGGAATCCGCGCTCCTTGACGTGATCGTTTGCGAGGAGGTCGGGAGAGGTGAGCATTGGGCCAGCGGGAACTCCGACCTCTTGACATGCATCAGTGACATCGAATCGATTGCGCGAGATTGTCCATTCACCGATAAGTGCGTCGAGTTCGCCAGCAGCCGAGGCACGATTCGCAAATGTCGCGTAACGCGCATCAGTAGCGAGTTCAGGCTGACCAATGACCCCACAAAGCGCTGCCCAGTCGGCATCGTCACGACAGTTGATGGCAACCCACATCTCGCCGTTCTCGTTGCCCGTTGCGTCGATCTCGGGCGCACAGCGATACATCGCTCCGGGTGCGGCCTGCTCGGTATGCACGCCCTTGGGCCGGACCGAACCAGGCTCAACCGATTCCGCTGCCAACAGATCAGCAATCGAGCCAACGACCGCTTCGCACTGTGCGATCTCAACAAGGCCGCCAGCAACGGTTCCACGCGAGCGGCCAATGAGCGTCGCTAACGCGCCACATGCCGAAAGACGACCGACGAAGTGATCGGGGAAAATTGATGCAGTACCGGCCGGCTCGTCTTCGTTTTCATACGACCACAAGAACGAAAGTCCGCCTGGAGCTTGGGTGCTCGGACCGTAGCCACGCCAATGCGCCCACACGCCGCGAGAACCCATGAGTTGGCTTGCCACCATCGCAACGCCGGGGTTCGCTGCGGACAAGTCGGAGTATCCAATTCCGAGTGCGTCCATCGCCCCGGTCGTGACGTTCTCGATCACAACATCGGATTCCTGCACGAGGTCGAGAAGGAGGTGGCGACCTTCAGGGACC
>JBIIGP010000240.1:0-3337 GCA_044236415.1 Acidimicrobiales bacterium
GACGTCACTTATCACGGGCCAGGTCAACTCGTTGGCTATCCCGTGTTGTCGGTTCCCGGGAAGCGTGGCGGGGGAATGGCCGACACGGTCGCTTACGTGCGGTCGGTTGAGGATCTCGTAATCGGCGCACTGAATGATCTGGGCCTTGCTGATGTCGGTCGGCTTGAGCGGTACCCGGGGGTGTGGGTTGCCCCCGAATCGGAGACGCCGAGGAAGATCGCAGCAATCGGCGTTCGGTTGACTCGGGGACGCTCGATGCATGGCTTCGCAATCAATGTCGACCCCGACATGTCGATGTTCACGCACATCGTTCCCTGCGGCATCGCCGATAAATCTGTGACCTCACTCGCTCAGGAAGGCATCGACGCGTCGATGGCCGAGGTTGTCGATGCGGTTGTAGCGCGTGCAACTGCGTTGTGGGCCGCCAACCGAGTTGTTGATCGGGCCGACATCATTCGTCGTTCGACTGAAGGTGATGAAGATCTTTCTCCATTTAGTCGGGGTGCCGGAGCTGGCCTTCCGGTGAAGACAGGTGCCGACCATCGTGCTGGACCATCGTTGCGTCTCAAGGGTCGACTGGCCGAAGCCGGAGTCGCTGACGGCATTGATGTGATGGAACGCAAGCCCGAATGGATGCGCGCCAAAGTAAACATCGGCGGGAAACCGCTTGAGTTGAAGAAGACGTTGCGCGACCTTCAACTGGTCACGGTGTGTGAGGAAGCCGGATGTCCGAACCTTTCTGAATGTTGGTCTGATGGCACGGCGACTTTCATGATCAACGGCGAACGCTGCACCCGAAAGTGCGGGTTCTGCCTGGTTGATACGCGTCTTCCCGAGGCACTTGATCCCGAGGAACCAGCCCGTGTTGCAGAAGCAGTGGCGCGAATGGAGCTCGACTTCGCCGTCGTAACGACTGTTGCTCGTGACGATCTTCCCGACGAAGGCGCTGGAGCAATGGCCGATACGGTCCGAGCGATTCGCGAGCGAGTGCCGGGCGTGCAGGTTGAAGTCCTGATTTCTGATTGTCGTGGTCGGGCCGCAGCGCTTGATCTCATTTTCGAGAGTCGACCCGATGTCCTCAATCACAATGTTGAAACGGTGCCGCGCCTTCAACGAGCGGTTCGGCCTTCTGCCGGTTATGCGCGATCGCTCGCGGTGTTGTCTCGCGCAAAGCGTGCAGGTCTCCTTACGAAGTCGGGGCTCGTTGTGGGAATGGGGGAGACCGATGAGGAAATCGTCTCGGTGCTTGCTGATCTTGCGGGTATTGGCGTTTCCATCGTCACCATTGGTCAGTACTTGCGTCCCACGTCAACGCATTTGCCCGTCGATCGCTGGGTAACTCCGGAGCAGTTCGCGTCCTATGCCGTGTTGGGCGAGGCACTTGGTATCGATCACGTGGAGTCGAGCCCGCTCACTCGTTCAAGTTTCCATGCAAAACAAGCAGCAGCCGGCTCTTCAGTGCCAGTCACAATCGGCTGAGCGATAGCCTCAGACGATGCTCAGCGAACGCATCGACCGAGTCCGATCAGCGATGGCTGATCAGGGAATTGACGTCTGCTTGCTTTCTGTCGGTCCCGACTTGCCGTGGCTCACGGGCTACGAAGCGATGCCGCTCGAACGGCTCACAATGCTTGTCGTTCCTGCTGAGGCAGACGCGACTCTGGTGGTGCCGGCTCTGGAAGTGGCGCGCGTGGTGCCCCGAGACGAACTCTTTTCGATTCGCCCATGGGGCGAAACCGACAACCCGATCACGATCGTTTCTGACCTCATTGGCTCCTCGGCAAACGCCGCGATCGGGGAGCGTACTTGGGCGCGATTCCTTGTTGAGCTTCAGCATGCACGTCCCGACCTGGCCTTTACGACGACAGCACCGGTCATTGGTCCGCTCCGAGCAGTGAAGGATGCGGCTGAAGTGCGAGCACTTCGACGAGCGGCTCAAGCAGTCGATCGCATCGCCGCACAACTCCAAGCTGGCGAGATCCCCCTTATCGGCCGCACCGAAGCAGAGGTCTCTGCCGATCTCGGTCGGCGAATTCTCTCTGAAGGTCATCACCGTGTGAACTTTGCGATTGTTGCGGCGGGAGAGAACGCCGCAAGCCCTCATCACGAGCCTGGTTCCCGCGTTATTGGTGCTAACGAAGTCGTTCTTTGTGACTTCGGCGGAACTATGGCCGACGCTGATGGTGTTGGTTACTGCTCTGACATCACTCGATGCGTCGTCACGGGAACTCCAACTTCTCGAATGACCGACGTCTACGGTCATCTGCATACCGCCGAAGCCGTCGGACTCGCCGCTGGTGGTTCGGGAATCCCAGCCGAAGATGTCGATACGGCAACGCGATCGATCATCGAAGATGCCGGTTTTGGCGAATGGTTCATGCACCGAACCGGGCATGGCATCGGGGTGGAAGAACATGAGGACCCCTACATCGTTCTTGGGAACCGCAAGCCACTCGAAGTGGGGAATGCCTACTCGGTCGAGCCCGGTATCTACCTTCCCGGAGAGTTTGGCTTCCGGCTCGAAGACATTGTTGTGGTCACTGATTCTGGGGCCGAGTCGATCACGAACGCCGAACGGTCATTGGTGTCTGTTGAAGCATGACAAAGTGACAGTCTGATGATTGATTTCGACGCCGCCTCGCTCTTGCTGCAGTGGGCCGCTGGCGGTCTGCTCTTCCTTTGGGTGACGACGCGGCGACGTGAAGTTTCACTCGGCTACGGCTGGCTTATGCGTGGCACGTACCTACTGATGGCAGGCGGTGCCGCCTATATCGGCATCTTTGTCATTGAGCCGATGGCGGTTCGTGACATTGCGTCGGTTGGTGTCGTTTTGGCCTCGGGTTACGCGCTCGCGTCCTCAATCATTCGGCGCAAGGCCGGGGTTTCCGGTCAGGTTGCGTTGGCAGAATCTCGCACCGAGCGTGTTGCCGCAATGACGGGGATTGAACGAGAGGCCGCGCAAAAAGACACGAACGTTCGTGAGTTTGATCCCCGCCTTGATCTCATCGCTCCGATTATCGGTTTTGTGGGAGTGGTTGCTGCTGGCCTTGAGGCGGGCGGTCCCGCGTGGCTTGCGGTTGCCCGGTTCGTTGTCGGAGCAATGTTCTTGGGCGCAGTCACCGATGCGATGTTGCTTGGCCATTGGTATCTCGTGCAGCCGGGCCTAGCTCGAGGCGCGCTTCTTGAACTCGTCTACTGGACGGGTTGGTTGTGGGTCCCCGAAGTGATCCTGCTGCTCGTCCCAATCGGAATGATCTCGGCCATCAACGGCACCATTGACGACGGCTACAACGGCTTGCTCACCTGGTTTTGGGTGATGTGCACGGTCACGACGATC
>JBIIGP010000241.1:0-3316 GCA_044236415.1 Acidimicrobiales bacterium
GCTGATGCTAGGGCGGCGGATCCAGACGCGGACAATCGCGGCGCTGCTTGGCCGGAATCATCGGTGGTGACCAATGGCGCGGTGGGGAGTTTGCGTTCGCTCCCGTACGATCGGGACCGTGCGTTTGCCACGACTCTCCCCTCGGGCCTATCGCCGCATCACCCTCGTGGCCCTGCTCGCGCAGGTGTTCATCACCATCAGCGGCGCTGCTGTTCGGCTGACTGGTTCGGGTCTCGGATGCTCCGATTGGCCAACCTGCGAAGAAAACCGAATCGTCGCGCCCCTCGAGTACCACGCCATGATCGAGTTCATAAACCGCACAGTCACCGGTTTCGTCTCCGTTGCCGTCATTCTCGCGGTGCTTGGTTCGCTCCTACGCACACCACGTCGTCGCGATCTCACATGGCTTTCACTTGGCCTCGTCGCCGGAGTCATTGGGCAAATCATTCTTGGCGGTCTCACGGTCCTGTTCGAACTTCATCCGCCTTTTGTGATCGCACACTTCCTTGTCTCAATGGTGTTGATTTGGAATGCGTTCGTGCTTCATGAGCGTTCGAAGTACGCGCAAGCACCAGCTCTGCCCGTAGTTCCGCGCAACGTTCGCGTTCTCAGCCGAATCATTGTCATCGTTGCTGCATTCACGTTGTTTACGGGAACAATCGTGACTGGTACCGGCCCTCACGGTGGCGACGAAACAGTTCCCCGACTTTCCTTCGATATCGGGAGTGTTGCCCGATTGCATAGCGTCACCGTTTGGGTTTTTCTTGCACTCACCATCGCAGCACTATTTGCACTCCATAGATCTGGCGCGCCAGTGAACGTTGATCGGCGTGCGAAATATCTCGTTGCAGCGATCCTTGTGCAAGGGACGATTGGTTACGTTCAGTACTTCAACGGAGTCCCACCCGCCCTTGTACTTCTTCATGTTTTGGGCAGCGTCATAGTTTGGATTTCTGCTTTGGCGTTTGACCTTTCTCTCGTTGCGCGCCCAGTTGAATCCGATTCAACTGAATCACTCTCAACGACGTCATGACGCAACCAAAGGCCGCCGATGTTGCACCTGTTGAAATTGGTGAACCATCGATAGATACAAATCTCGACATTGATCGACCGTGGATCGTCCTCGTGTGGAATGACCCGATCAATCTCATGTCGTACGTGACCTACGTCTTGCAGAAAGTTTTTGGCTACAGCCGCGAGAAGGCGGAGTCGCTGATGCTTGACGTTCATGAGAAAGGTCGCGCTGTCGTTTCGAATGGTTCGAAAGAAAAAGCGGAGCTTGATGTTTTCCGTCTGCACGAACACGGTCTCTGGGCCACGATGCAGCAGGACTGACATGGCCTTCGGATTCAAGCGCACAATTCAACGCAAAGGGCCAGACCGATTCATCATCAACCTGCGCGAAGACTTACGCGAAGTCATATCCGCCGTATGCGACGACGTTCTTGGCGCACTCGACAATGAAGATGCTCCCAACCGAGACCCGATGCTTCGCCGTGTCTTCCCCGTTGCGCATACGTCTGACGAATCAGTGAACGAGGCCTATCGCGACCTTGTCCAGAGCGACCTCCTCCGAACCCGACGCGAGGCCCTTGAGAGGGTGTCGGCCACCGCAAACGACGCCGAGCTTGATCGGGCGACTCTCGAGACCTGGATGATCGGGCTCAATACGGTCAGGCTCGTTCTCGGCACTCGCCTTGATGTGAGCGAGGACGGATTCCCTCAACTGGAACCCGACGACCCGGAACTCCCTGCATGGGCGCTCTATGAGTTCCTCGGAGTGTTCGTGGGCATGGTCGTCGACGCTCTCGCTCGCACCTCCTGACAGGGGCTGGTCCCAGCATTGGGGGCCACGCTGAGGGTGCTGCTATGGTCTGCAGGCCCTAGCGGCACAAGAGCCCCCATCGTCCAGCGGCCTAGGACGCCTGCCTTTCACGCAGGTAACACGGGTTCGAATCCCGTTGGGGGTGCGCAGCAGTTTCTGGTCCCGTGGTGCAGTTTGGAGTGCACGCCGGCCTGTCAAGCCGGAGGTCGCGGGTTCAAATCCCGTCGGGACCGCCAACTGCCGCACCGGTTCGCCGGGGCGTCAGGGACGGAGACTTGGTCTCCACGGTCGGGTAGCTCAGTTGGCAGAGCGGCCGCCTGAAAAGCGGTAGGTCACCGGATCGACGCCGGTCCCGACCACAGTGAAAAGGCCCGGGCTCTGCGCCCGGGCCTTTTGTATTCCGTTCTCGTGATGGTCTTCAGCGAGGTGGCTGCACTGCAAGGAACGACCAGATTGCCCGACTGGAATCGAAACCCTCATAGGGGATGCCGACGAGACTGCGAGCAGCGGGTGCCGCGTCGTCATGACCCATCCACGCATGGGACGCACCCTTGACAGTCACGAATCGAATCGAACGCTGCTCAGAACACGCACTCCAAGTGCGAGCCACAACATCGGAGTTTGTTGGATCAAGTGTGTCCGTCGGACCTTCGCCGCATTGATCAAACGTCGCAAATGCAAGCGGAGCAGCACGGGGTGAGGGGAACACCACTCCAGAGACGCCCGAGCCTTTTCCTCCATCGACTGGGATGTTGGTATCGGCGAGGCCATGGACGTGAAACACACTCACTGGTCGCGCCGGTTCACAAGGGACCCCAATCCCTCCTGACTGCACACCGATTGCCGCTATCCGATCACTGAGCTCACAAGCGAGCCGATAAGAGAAGATCGCGCCGTTCGAATGACCGGAAGCAAAGACTCGGCCGGTGTCGACTGGCTGTGTGCGCTCTAACTCGTCGAGCAAGAGTCGGATGAACTCAACGTCATCGACGTCACGTTCAACTGCTGCCCCACAACAGACGCCTCCGTTCCAGACCAGTTGAAGTTCGTTCGAACCGCGCGCGCTCGTTCCGTCTGGGTAGGCGACAACAAACCCATTGGATTCAGCCAAGCCGTTGTAGCCACTGTTGCCTTCGAAGCCGCGGCCACGACCTCCTCCACCATGAAACGCGAGAAGGAGTGGTACCCGAGTTCCTGCTGGCAATGTCGATGGCACATAGACCCGATAGGTACGAGTTCGACCATCAGGTGTGCGCAACGAACCTTCGGAAACGGTTCCTGCAGGAACAACTGCAGCGGCAGTATTTGCATACGGCTCGTAGACCGAGCTCTGCGTTGTTGTCGTCGTTGAAGGTGATGACGAAGTCGTCGTTGACACCTGAGATGAGTGACTTTGCGAACATCCCAGCAGAAAGACACTCAGCCCAAGCGCGAACGCTTGAAGACGTCGATTCACCGGGCGAAGGCGTCCTTCAAAGCTGACGCCACCTG
>JBIIGP010000030.1:0-12524 GCA_044236415.1 Acidimicrobiales bacterium
ATCCGAACATGATCAACCTGTACTTGCCTGCCGATTTTGTGGGGCATCCCCTTCGTAAAGATTTCCCGTTGCTGGCTCGTCGGGTTCGCCCGTGGCCCGGCATCGTCGATGTCGAACCAATGCCTGGTGTTGCCGACGAGGAAGGTGAGGGCGAATGACCGCCGTTAGCGATCCGCAATCAGTTGCCGCACTCGCCGCCGAGGCCGTTGACAATCGCGTCAACCTCGATTTCGAAACCGAGGGCATGACCCTCAACATGGGTCCGCAGCATCCGGCTACACACGGCACGCTGCGCATCATCGCTCGCCTCGATGGCGAACAGGTCATCTCCGCCGAACCGATGTGTGGCTACATGCATCGTGGTTACGAAAAGCTCACTGAGGTTCGTACCTATCCGCAGATCAATGCGCTTATTAACCGCATCGACTGGCTCGGAAGTTTCGCTAACGAGGTTCCGTTCATCCTCGCCGCCGAAAAGCTCATGGATGTTGAAGCACCGCCTCGTGCGCAGTGGATCCGCACCATCCTTTTCGAAATGTCGCGAATCGCGAACATTTCACTCTTCCTTGGCGACTTCGGTTTGCAACTCGGCGGCATGACCGCAGGCTTCTACGCGTTCCGTGATCGCGAATGGGTGCTCAACCAGATCGAGTCAGCCACCGGTGGTCGTTTCCATCCGAACTTCGATCGCATCGGCGGTCTTAAGGACGATCTCCCCAAGGGTTGGATCGACTCCTCGCACACGGCGATGGACAAACTCCTTGCCTTCTGCGACGAGTTGGAAGACCTCCTCGTTGGCAACGAAATCTTCCAGGCCCGTACACGCGGCATCGGCGTCATCCCCGCTGAAACAGCGCTCTCTTACGGACTTTCCGGGGCCAACCTTCGTGCCTCAGGCGTCGACTGGGATCTTCGCCGAGACAACTGTCCTCCGGGTCTCGTCTATGACAAGGCCGACTGGAAGGTCTGGACTCATCCCGATGGTGACTGCTTCGCACGCACCTGGGTCCGACTTCAAGAAACCCGTGAAGCGGCAAAGATCGTCAAGCAACTTCTCGACACCATTCCAAGTGGACCAGTCATGGCGAAGGTCCCGCGCATCATCAAGGTGCCCGAGGGCGAGGCCTACGTCGCCACCGAGAACCCTCTCGGCGAAATGGGTTACTACGTGGTGTCGAAGGGCGACCTCGTCCCGTTCCGGGTCAAGATCCGTTCGGCATCGTTCAACAACATTTCCATCGTGCCGTGGGTGGCTCGGGGTGCATACGTTCCCGACCTCATCTCGATTCTCGGCAGCCTGTACTTCATCTTGGGTGACATCGACCGATGACACTTCTTCTCGCTTCCTTCGATCCGCCGTACTGGCTTTCGACCCTTATCAAGGTCGTTGTTGTCAGTGCAGTTGTTCCCACCACAGCGCTCATTCTCGGCATGGTCTTCTTGTTCAAGATCATGTCGTGGATGCAGAGCCGTCTTGGTCCGCAAGAAGCTGGCCCGCGCGGAACACTGCAGCTTCTTGCTGACGGGGTGAAGTTCCTCCAGAAGGAAGACATCGCGCCGAATGGTGCCGATCGTTGGGTCTTCAAGGTTGCACCGCTCGTCGTCCTCATGTCGACGCTGCTTCTCTACGTTGCGCTTCCGGCGTCGATGCGTCTTGTGGTCGCCGACCTCGACGTTGGTGTCTTCTTTGTCCTTGCGATCTCATCACTGTCAGTGATCGGCGTGCTCATGGCCGGCTGGGCTTCAGCCAGTAAGTACTCGCTCATGGGTGCCCTTCGCGCGGCTGGTCAGCTCATTGCGTACGAACTCCCGATGGTGCTCGCTGTCGTCGGCGTGATCATTCAGGCCGGAACAATGAGCCTGAACGGCATTGTCTTCGCACAAGCCGACGGCGCAATCTTCGGTTGGGGCGGCATCGGCAATCCCTACATCCTCACGCAGTTCGTTGGCTTCTTTATCTTCATCGCAGCGGTGCAAGCCGAACTCACTCAGCCCCCATTCGATATGCCGGTTGCGGAATCGGAAATCGTTTCCGGCTATCAGGTCGAATACACCGGCTTCCGTTTCCTCATCTTCTTCTTGGCTGAATTCGCAACGGCCTTCGCATTTGCCGCCATCGCTGCTGTGTTGTTCCTGGGCGGTTGGGCAGTTCCGTGGCTTCCCACGTCGAGCGACTGGTACTACGTACTTGGTCCGATCGTGTTGTTCGCCAAGGTGATGATGGTCGCCTTCATCATCTTCTGGGTGCGATTCACCTACCCCCGATTCCGCGAAGATCAGCTCCAGAGCCTTGCCTGGAAGGTCCTCATCCCGTTGGCTCTCGTGAACATTGTCGTCACGGCTGCGCTGAAGGTGGTGCTCTGATGCCCCCCAAGCCCAAGGTTCCCGGACTCATTAAGGGTCTTGGCGTCACGTTCGGTGAGATGGTTAAGACCCTCAAGGACGGTCCGCAGACCACTCGCTATCCGCACGAGCGTGAGGAAGTTACTCCGCGTGCCCGTGGTGTTATTGCGCTGCACGAAGAGAACTGCACGTCGTGCATGTTGTGTGCTCGCGAATGTCCTGATTGGTGCATCTTCATCGAGGCGCACAAGTACCTCGCACCGCCTCGCCGCGAAGGTGGCAAGCCGCGCCAAAAGAATGAACTCGATCGCTTCGATATCGATTTCTCGTTGTGCATGTACTGCGGGATTTGCGTCGAGGTCTGTCCGTTCGATGCGCTCTTCTGGAGCCCGGAGCACGAGTACTCCGAGGTCCGCATTGCTGATCTCCTTCACGACAAGAGCCGTCTCGATCAGTGGATGCAGACCGTCCCCGATTTTGAGCCTTATGAGGCTGGCGCCGATGCCAAAGTCAAGAAGGTGCCGCGCTGATGCTCGCCCTTCTTGTTGCTCAAAACATCGCGTTCTACATCATTGCTGCGCTGATGGTGGTAGGTGCGATCCGTGTCGTGACAACAAAGAACGTCATGCACGCGGCGTTGTGGCTGGTGCTCGTGCTTTCTGGTGCTGCGGCCCAGTACATCCTTCTCGCCGCAGAATTTGTTGCCATCACGCAGGTACTCGTCTACCTCGGTGCAATCATCGTGCTGTTTCTGTTCGGCATCATGCTCACCCGAGCCAAGACCGGCAATGACGATGACCTCGACAACAAGAAGTCAGCGAAATTCATCGGCGCAGGTATCGGTTTGGCGCTGCTCGGCCTCATGAGTTACTCGCTCATCGACGGTTTCAAGGACACCGAGTTCGGTGACCTGATGGTGCAGCGCACCGCCGAGGTGAGCGATTCCATTTTCTCCACGTACCTCCTTCCCTTCGAGGTGCTGTCAGTGCTTCTGCTCGCTGCGCTTATCGGCGCCATTGTGATTGCGAGGCGTGACTGATGTTTCTCAACCAGTTCCTCCTCCTCGCCGCCATTCTCTTTTGCATTGGCGTCTACGGAGTGCTCGCTCGCAAGAACGGCGTGCTCGTTCTCATGTCGATCGAACTCATTCTCAATGCAGTGAATATCAACCTTGTCGCTTTCGGTGCCTACTGGCACGTCAACGACATGGCCAACGTCACTGGTCAGGTGTTCGCCCTCTTCGTCATCGCCGTTGCGGCTGCCGAGGTTGGCGTTGGCCTCGCACTTGTCTTACTCATCTATCGGAACCGACAAAGCATCAACATCGATGATGTCGACATGCTGAAGGGCTGATCGTCGTGTTCAACATGATCGACAAGGTCTGGATCATCCCCGCCCTCATGGCGGCGTCGTTCCTGGTCATCCTTTTCTTTGGCAAGCGCTGGGGAACCAGAGTCACTGCAGGCATTGGTATCGCCTCAGTTTCAATCTGCCTCATCCTGTCCGTCGTCGTTGCCGGCAACTGGATCAATCGCGTCAACAACCCGCCAACTGGTGCTGCACTTGCTGCTGACATCGTCCAGGCGAATGGCCTCACCCCTCAGACCGGCAAAACCATCGGTGAAGAGGTCAATGCCGCCACAAAGGATTCCGGCGAAACAGTTTCGACTGACTCGCATGGTGAATCGGGCGAGAGCCATGCCTCTGAGGCCGAGGCCCACGGTGGCGAGCACGAGAGTGTTCCGCCGGTTGTGCGCACGGTCACCTGGTTCCAAATCGGTGGCTTGCAATTCGAGATGGGCACCCTTGTTGACGGCCTCGCCGCCATGATGCTCATCACCGTCTGCATCATTTCTTTGCTTGTGCACATCTACTCAACCGAGTACCTGCATGGCGATGTGCGCTTTACGCACTACTACGCGTTCCTGTCTCTGTTCACCGCATCGATGCTTTTCTACGTGCTCAGTTCGAACACGCTGCAGATGTTGATGGGCTGGGAGCTAGTTGGCGTCTGTTCGTTTGGACTCATCGGCCATTGGTGGGAAGAAAAGAAGAACACCGATGCAGCACTCAAGGCATTCCTCACAAACCGTGTAGGCGATATCGGTCTCATTCTCGGTGTGATCATTACGTTCTTTGCGGCTGGGGGCAGCAGCTTCAATGTTCTTCACCTCAATGAATACGCCTTGTCGGGGAACGCAAACACCACGCTGCTTCTCGTCGGAGCGTTGTGTCTCTTTGGCGGCGTCACATCGAAGTCCGGCCAGTTCCCGCTGCATACTTGGTTGCCCGACGCCATGGCAGGACCAACTCCGGTGTCGGCACTTATTCACGCAGCAACGATGGTTGTTGCGGGTGTGTATCTGATCGCTCGCCTTTATGGAGTGTTCTTCTCCGGTCTCGCAATCGGAAGTAGCACGTTCCATTACGTCGCCTTCATTGGTGGGTTCACCACCATCATCGGAGGTCTGCTCGCATTCGTTCAGACCGATCTCAAGAAGGTGTTGGCGTACTCGACCATTTCTCAGCTCGGATACATGGTCATGGCTCTGGGTGTTGGCGCCTGGACCGCTGGCGTGTTCCATCTCTTTACCCACGCGTTCTTCAAGGCGTGTTTGTTCCTTGGCGCTGGTTCGGTGAGCCACGCATGTCATCACACCTTCGATATGCGCGAGATGGGCGGTCTCCGCAAGAAGATGCCTGTCACGCATGCCACCTTCCTGATTGCGACACTTGCGCTTGCCGGTATCTTCCCGCTGGCAGGCTTTTGGTCGAAGGATGAAATTCTCGCTGGCGCTGCGAACGGCCAGGAGAACGCGTACACGATCATGTTGATCTTTGGTCTGATCACCGCGTTCCTTACTGCCGCTTATATGGGTCGCGCCTACTGGATGACCTTCTGGGGCAAGTACCGCGGTCACGCTCATCCTCACGAGTCGCCGAAGGTCATCACGGTTCCGCTCGTCATCCTTGCTGCATGTGCAGTGGTGTTGGGCTTCACGAACTTTCCCAAGTCGTTCTTCGGGTTCAAGCTCCCGGGGAGCGTTACGACGAGGTTCGAACATTTTGTTGAACCCACGTTTGCCTTCCCGCCGATTCAGCATGCTGCATTCACGCCATGGTTGGCGATTGCCTCAACGATTCTTGCGGCCGGCGGTTTGTTCATCGCCTACCAGTACTACGAGAAGAACCGCGGCCCGCATGGCCTGACTTCGCGCAGCAAGATCGCACATGCTGGATACACGTTCCTCGAGAACAAGTACTACCTCGACAATCTCTACACAGGCGTTATCGCCGGTAGCACAACAGGCCCAATTGCCCGCGCTGCGAACTGGTTTAACCAAAACATCATTGATGGTGTCGTGAACGGCATTGGCAATGGCGCCCGCAAAGTCGCCGGCGTCGTCTATGTCTTTGCTGACCAGATCATCATCGATGGAGCAGTCAACGGATCTGGTCAGGGTTCTGAAGGAGCAGGTCAGCTGCTTCGGAAGATCCAGACCGGCAAGGTCCAGCAGTACGCCTCGATCCTCTTTGCCGGCGCGGTAGTCCTCGCCGGTGTACTCGTGTTCGTCGTCTAGGAGCCCAGGACAATTCGATGAAAGATTTCCTGAACAGTTGGGGTATCAGCCTTATGGTGTTCCTCCCCCTCGTGGGAGCACTCGCCATGTTGGTCGTGCCCAAAGCCAAAGAGCAGTTCCACAAGGTGGTCGCGCTCGCGGCCAGCCTCGTGGTCGGGTTCATCGGCATCTTGCTGATGACCAACTTTGACTACGACGCGAGCGGCAGCCTGCAGTACGTCGTCGACAAAGCATGGATCCCGATCATCAACAGTCGATACATCGTGGGCATCGATGGCATTTCTCTGCCGATGATTGCCCTCACGCTGTTGATCGTGCCGCTTTGCATTATCTATTCGTGGAATCGCTTTCCGGAGCCGAAGAACCCGAAGGCATTCCTCATCCTCATCCTCATTCTCGAAACCGGCATGCTCGGTTCGTTCGTTGCCCAGGATCTCATCCTGTTCTTCGTCTTCTTCGAGGTTGTGCTTCTGCCGATGTATTTCATGATCGGCGTATGGGGCGGCGAAAAGCGTCAGTACGCATCGCTCAAGTTCTTCCTCTACACGCTCTTTGGTTCGGCACTCATGATTGTTGCCTTCCTTGCGTTGTATTTCCTCTCCGACAAGGTTTCAGTCGACGGCCAGATGATGCACTCATTTGATGTGCGTCTTCTTCCAGAACTCGCCACCGGTATTTCCACTGGTGCAGCCCTCTGGATCTTCGGAGGCATGTTCATTGGCTTCGGTATCAAGGTCCCGATGTTCCCCTTCCACACGTGGTTGCCCGATGCTCACACACAGGCTCCGACCGTTGGTTCAGTCATTCTTGCTGCGGTGCTCCTGAAGCTCGGCACCTACGGCTTCATCCGTATCGCCATCCCGATCCTTCCGGGTGCAGCCGAGAAGTGGGCGCCGTTCATCGGCCTGCTCGCGGTCATCGGCATCATCTACGGAGCGCTGTGCTGTTTGGCGCAGACCGACATGAAACGCCTCATTGCGTTCTCGTCGGTGTCGCATATGGGTTTTGTGATGCTTGGCATCGCCACACTCACAACCTTCGGTTTCCAAGCTGCGATCTTCGGCATGGTTGCTCACGGTCTCATTACCGGCATGCTCTTCTTTGTGGCTGGTTCCACCAAGGACCGTTACCACACGCTCGATATCTCTCGACTGGGCGGCATGCTCAAGTCGATGCCGCATATGGGCTGGATCCTTGGCTTCTCAGTGATGGCCTCGCTCGGTCTTCCCGGCCTTGCTGGCTTCTGGGGCGAGTTCCCAGCGATCCTGGCGGCATACGAACCAGGTCTTGGACTGAACGTCGCGTTCTTCCGTGTGCTCATGGTGATCGCAGCAATCGGAACGGTCTTGTCCGCCGCCTACTTGCTCTGGATGTATCAGCGTGTGGGCTTCGGCGTTCCGTCGAAGGAATTCGAAGAGGATCCACATCTGCACGACGTCACGTTTAGCGAATGGTTGGCATGGACGCCGATCCTCATTCTCATCGTCGTGCTCGGCTTTGTTCCCAACATCATCTTCAAGGTGACTGATGGTGCTGTTTCTCGCACGATCGCGATCGTGAACGGGCTCGGAGGCTGATCCGTTGCTCGCCCAGTTGCTGACCTTCGCCTGGACCGCTCCCAGCCTCGACTACCACGCGCTCGCGCCCGAAATCATCGTGGCCGCGACCATCGTGGTGTTGATTCTCGTCGACGTGTTCACCGGTGAGCGCTCACGTTGGGCATCATCGTCGATTGCTGGAATCGGTCTGCTCTTGGCTCTGATTCCGATCGCCACCCTTGCCTACGACGGTGTTGATCGAGCCATGTTTGGCGGAGGCTTTGTTGTCGACAATTACGCGCTCGTCCTGAAAGCGCTCTTTCTTGTTGCCGGCTACGTCGTGATTCTGCTTTCAACGAACTACATCGCCGAAGGCGACTATCACGAGGGCGAGTACTACACCCTCCTGTTGTCATCAGTGCTCGGCATGATGGTGATGGCATCTGCTCGTGACCTCATCAGCATCTTCATTGCGATTGAACTCGTTTCTATCCCGGCTTACATGTTGGCGGCATGGCGAAAGCGCGATCAGAACAGCAATGAAGCAGGCTTGAAGTACTACCTCATGGGAGTTTTCGCTTCAGCGATTCTCCTTTACGGCATGTCGCTTATCTTCGGTATCACCGGTTCGACGTTGCTCGTAGACATCGGGGCGGAGCTTGGGTCCTACGTTTCCTCGCAACCCATCATCACGCTGGGAATCGCGTTTGTGCTCATCGGCTTTGCCTTCAAAGTGTCTGCGGTGCCGTTCCATCAGTGGGCACCTGATACCTACGAAGGTGCGCCGACACCGGTGACGTCGTTCCTTGCGGTTGCTTCAAAGGCCGCTGGTTTCGTCGCCATCCTCAACGTTCTCTTCATTGGTTTCTACGGCCGTCACGATGTTTGGGAACCACTCATGTGGGCGCTCGCCGCGCTGTCGATGACCGTTGGCAATCTCATTGCTCTTCGGCAGACAAATGTTGTGCGCATGCTGGCCTATTCGGGCATCGCGCAGGCCGGTTACATCCTCGCTCCTCTTGCGGTTGCAGGAGCCACTCTCGGCACTGGCGGCGAAGCACTCCGATCAATCCTTGTCTACCTGCTCATCTACGCCGGAATGAACCTCGGAGCATTTGCCGTAGTGCTGGCGGTAGCTCGCAAGACACGCTCAGGTGAGATCAAGAGCTTTGGCGGCCTGTTCTCCTATGCACCCACGCTCACGGTGTGCATGACGATCTTCTTGTTCTCGCTTGCGGGTATTCCGCCGGCAGCTGGTTGGTTCGCAAAGCTTTCGATCTTTAGTTCGTTGGCTTCTGCTGGAACGGCATCGGGTTACGTCCTTGCCGTCATTGTGGGCCTCAACTCGGTGATCGCATTCGGTTACTACGGCCGTTTCATCCGCGTCATGTGGATGGACGAAGCGCCCGATGGCGATCGCACGCCGATCAAGGTGCCGGCGTCGCTGTCGTTCGCCCTCATCATCACCGTGGCCGTCACGCTTGTGTGGGGTGTCTTCCCCGGAGCGCTCACGCACTTCACTGACCACGTCACGTTGTTCTCACTACTGCGCTGATCGAACATGTCCACCGAGTTCCGCTCCCGGTTCCCGGTCGGAACAACGATGTCCTTTGCGCAGTACATGGACATTGCGCTCTATGACGAGTCGATTGGTTTCTACGCGACCACGGGTCGTGCGGGTCGTCGCGGAGATTTCCTAACCAGTCCCGAAGTTGGGCCGATGTTTGGTGCGCTACTCGCTCGCCGTCTCGACGAGGAGTGGTTCGCTCTGGGATCACCCGAAATATTTGTGGTGGTTGAGTTCGGTGCAGGACCAGGAACGCTGGCCCGATCCATTGCGTTCGCTTCGCCCGAGTGCAGCCCGGCCCTTCGCTACTTGATGGTGGAACGTTCCGCCGAGCAACGCGCACTGCACGCGAAGCACCTTGATGGCTGGATGGGCGATCTCGACGCTGCAGGTGTCGATACGTTCGTGCGCGACCTACACCCAGCCCCACAGTTCGCCTCGAGCTCAACTGCACCGCACGGAATTACTGGCGTGGTTCTGGCCAACGAACTGTTGGACAATCTCGCCTTCGACATTGTTCGTCACGATGGTGAAAGGAACTTCGAACGGCTCGACGTGCATCACGCCGAAGATGGTCTTGGGTTTGTGGTTGCTCCAACCGAAGTGCCTGCGTCGCTAGCCCCGGTGTTGGAATCGACTTCGGTGGGGGAGTGGATGCCGCTGCAAGAACACGCAGTGCACTGGCTCATGTCCGCGATCGACCGTCTCGAACGCGGCGTTGTGATCGCCATCGACTACGGGGCATCGACCGCAGAAATCGCGGCTCGACCAGAGATGGGGTGGTTGCGAACCTTCGTGGGGCAAGAGCGAGGTGGTCATCCACTTGATGCTCCCGGAAGTTGCGACATCACCACCGATGTTGCAGTCGACCAACTAGGGGCTGCTGTCGAACCAACGGTCATGGCAACACAACGACAAGTTCTTGAACGGTTGGGAATTGATCAACTTGTTGAAGAAGGTCGCAAGATCTGGACCGAAAATGCAGCGGCTCCCGATGTCGCCGCGTTGCGGGCCCGGAGTCGAATCGGTGAGGCCGAGTCATTGCTTCAATCTGGGGGTCTCGGCGATTTCCTTTTCCTTGAGTGGACTGTCTGACGACTCAATCTGACAACGGATTGAGATCGCATCGGCCGGTAGGCTCACGACGTTGAAGCGGCGACTCTTCGCCATCTTTTGAGGGGGATGCAATGACGGAACCGACGATCGAGGACTACTTCCTTGAAGAGCGCACCTTCCCGCCTTCGCCAGAGTTCAAAGCCGCCGCTCTCACTTCTGACGATTCGCTCTATCGCGAGGCCGACGCCGATTACGAAGCCTTCTGGGCCCGCCAAGCCCGTGAACTGCTCACCTGGAACTCCGATTTCGATACCACCCTTGAATGGGAGCTTCCATTTGCCAAGTGGTTTGTTGGTGGAACCCTGAATGTTTCCGAGAACTGTCTCGATCGCCACGTGGCTAACGGCATTGGCGATCGCGTTGCCTATCACTGGGAAGGCGAACCGGGCGATACACGCACCATCACCTACGCCAACCTTCTCGACGAGGTGAAGAAGTTCGCCAACGTGCTCAAGGGTCTTGGTCTTGAAAAGGGCGACCGTGTCGCCATCTACATGCCGATGATCCCCGAACTTCCGGTGGCGATGTTGGCGTGCACCCGAATTGGCGTTGCCCATTCGGTGATCTTCGGTGGGTTCTCACCTGACTCGATCATTGATCGCGTGCACGACGGCGAATGCAAAGTAATCATCACCGCCGATGGTGGTTACCGACGCGGCGCTGCTTCGTTGTTGAAGCCGAACGTCGACGAGGCCGTGGAGTCATGTCCGACAGTCGCCGATGTCGTTGTCGTACAACGCACCAATTCCGATGTGGTCATGGTCGAAGGTCGTGATCACTGGTATCACGAGCTCATGGCAGCGGCTGCTCCCGAGTGCCCCGCTGAGCCAATGGATTCAGAGCAGTTGTTGTATTTGCTCTACACCTCGGGCACAACGGCAAAGCCCAAGGGCATCATGCACACAACAGGTGGCTACCTCACGCAGGTCGCTTTTACCTACAAGTACGTTTTCGATCTCAAACCTGAAACCGATGTCTATTGGTGTTCGGCCGACATTGGTTGGGTGACTGGCCATAGCTACATCGTCTACGGACCACTCGTAAATGGTGCAACGTCAGTGTTGTACGAAGGCACTCCCGATACGCCCGGCAAAGATCGCATGTGGGACATCATCGAGCGCTATGGCGTTACCCAGCTCTACACCGCACCAACCGCGATTCGTATGTTCATGAAGTGGGGCGAACAAGAACCGCAGAAGCATGATCTCTCGTCATTGCGACTGCTCGGTTCAGTTGGAGAGTCCATTAATCCCGAAGCGTGGATGTGGTACAACGAGCACATCGGTGGCAATCGTTGTCCGATTGTTGATACGTGGTGGCAGACCGAAACGGGAGGCCAGATGATTTCCCCGCTTCCTGGTGTTACGACGCTCAAGCCGGGTTCTGCGTGCTTTGCCCTTCCTGGTATCGGTGTTGAAGTAGTTGACGAAGAGGGTCATCCCATTGAGCGCGGTGGTGGTTACCTGACGCTCACCCGTCCGTGGCCCGGCATGTTGCGCGGCATTTGGGGTGCCCCTGAGCGCTACAAGGACACCTACTGGAGCCGCTATCCCGGCCGCTATTTCGCGGGCGATGGCGCCAAGATCGATGATGACGGCTACATCTGGCTACTTGGTCGTGTCGACGATGTCATGAACGTTTCGGGTCATCGAATCTCGACAACAGAGGTTGAAAGCGCACTTGTCGACCACACCTCTGTGGCGGAAGCGGCAGTTGTTGGCGCGACTGACGACCTCACCGGCCAGGCCATTGTTGGTTACGTGATTCTGCGCGGGGGAGTAACTGCTGACGATGCGCTTGTCGACGAACTGCGTGCGCACGTCGCAACGAAGATCGGCCCAACCGCACGACCAAAGCGCGTCATCATCGTTCCCGATCTTCCCAAGACCCGAAGCGGAAAGATTATGCGTCGACTTCTTCGTGATATCGCCGACGGCAACACGCTTGGCGATACCACGACACTTGCCGACCCATCAGTTGTCGATGCCATTCGTGAAAGTGCGCTGCACGGACCAGGAAGCGGCGCGTGATGGAGACACCTGAGAATTGGCGATGGCGTGAAGGTCCGATCGCTCCGGGCCCCACAGTTGTTTTCGACATGGACGGCGTGTTGTCGAACGCGAGCGACCGTCAACATCACATTGCTAACCGTGACTGGAATGGATTCTTCGAAGCTTGTGGCGACGACGAGGTCATTCACGAACTTGCACGTTTGCTCAGTCTTTTAGCGCCGGAATTGCATGTGGTGTTGCTCACCGCAAGGCCGTTACGCGTACAGCCACAAACACTTGAATGGCTTGCTCGTCATGATCTGCGCTGGGACTTGCTCTGCATGCGAGAAGACCGCTCAGGTCAAGAAGCGTGGGAATTCAAGAAGCG
>JBIIGP010000242.1:0-3293 GCA_044236415.1 Acidimicrobiales bacterium
CGAACATCCTCACGATTCCGTGGTCATACATCTCGATGATGGGCCCCGAGGGTCTGGAACGCGCCACCCATGTCGCAATCCTCAACGCGAACTACGTGGCGAAACGACTCAAAGACGCCTTCCCAGTTCTCTACACCGGACGCGATGGCTTGGTTGCCCATGAGTGCATCCTCGATCTTCGACCCATCACCAAAGAAACGGGTGTGACAGTCGATGACGTCGCGAAGCGTTTGATTGACTACGGCTTTCACGCACCGACAATGTCGTTCCCTGTTGCCGGAACGCTTATGTTCGAGAGCACCGAGAGCGAAGGTTTGAATGAGCTCGATCGATTCTGCAACGCAATGTTGTCGATCCGACGCGAAATCGACCTCGTTGCATCTGGCCATTGGCCAGGAGAGGACAATCCACTACACAACGCGCCACATACCGCAGCCGACCTCACGAGCGATGCATGGGAGCATGCCTACCCACGAGAGGTGGCCGGCTGGCCCGCGGGTCACGTCACTGCTCGCTATTGGCCTCCGGTAAGCCGCATCGACGGCGCTTACGGCGATCGAAACGTGGTGTGCTCGTGTCCGCCAATCGAAGCGTTCGCCGAAAACTAATCAGCCCACGAACGGCGGTTTCACAACAATCGCGTCGAGAAGTGTTCCGCGCACATCGATAGAGAACTGATCGCCCACGCTTGCGTCGGGCGGAAGGAACGCAAGTGCTATTCCGTGCCCCAGTTCAGGAGAGTAATTACCGCTCGTCACTTCTCCGACGACAACACCGTCGCGCAAAACCGCTGAACCTTCGCGTGGGGGCCGCCGACCCTCGGTGACAAGCCCTGCGAGCCGGCGCGAGATCCCTCGATCGCGTTCGGCAGCAAGAGCTTCAGAACCTCGGAACGGTCCTTTGTCGAAGCGCACGGCCCAGCCAAGCCCCGCCTGCAAGGACGTGATGCCCGCGCCGAGTTCATGACCGTGCAACGGGAGGCCAGCTTCGAGCCGCAGGGTGTCACGCGCTCCCAAACCTGCCGGTGTAAGTCCTGCGTTCGTGAGAGCTGTCCAAAGTGCAGCCGCGTGAGACGCAGGTACAGCAATCTCCACACCGTCTTCACCGGTGTAGCCGGTACCAGCAACAATGAGCGGCACGCCCTGCCATTCGAGCCGTCGAACATCGAAGCGACCGACAGAAGCAATTGCTTCATCGACACTCGAGAGCAGCGATCGAGCTTGTGGGCCCTGAACAGCCAAAATTGCCCGTTCGGAAGTGATGTCGCCGGCATCGATGGTGATGCCATCCATGCTCATGACAATCTGCTCTAACGCACCGGTTACCCGATCCGTATTTGAAGCGTTTGGCATGACATCAAACGTCTCAGGGTCAACCCACCAGATGATGATGTCGTCAACAACTGATGCATCGTTTTCATCGAGGAGGTGGGTGTACTGAGCTCGACCAGGACGAACTCGATGGAGGTCGTTTGTGAATGCTCGCTGCAGCACTTCGAAAGCATCGGGACCAGTGACTCGAACTGTCCCGAGATGGGAGACATCGAAAACAACTGCGCCGTGGCGGCATGCTCGGTGTTCGGCGAGGGTCCCCTCCTCATACGAAAGGGGCATGTCCCAACCGCCAAACGGAACCATTTTGGCGCCGATGGAGCGATGGACAGCATCGAGAGGAGAACGTCGATCAGTCACGAGTTGACCCTAGTTTCGAAGAGTCGATGTCGCAGGCACTCGCGCAGCGCTGCAGTCAGATAGCGGTTGAGATCGGCGCCGCAGGTTCGCTGCCGACCTCTGCTGAAGACTCGGCTGCTGGCCGGAGTTCACGGATTCGAGCATCCATCTCGTCTCGAACTCCTGCCAACGGAAGGATGTTCAAAACACCCTGTCCCTTATGAATGAGGTCGATGAGTTCACCATCGGATTGGATGACCACCGAGGTTGAACCCTGGATGACGAGGTTCGCAGAGGTGATCTCTTGTCCGAGGATGTCTCGGAGGTAGCTAAAAATCTCTCGAACGTTTTCGAGGCGAATTCCCGCATCGAGAAGACTCTTGATGACCTTCAACTCAAGAAGGTCGGTGTAGCCGTAGCGTCGGCGACTGCCGCTTCCGGCAGCATCAGTCAGCGTCGGACGGACCAAATCGGTGCGAGCCCAGTAATCAAGCTGACGGTAACTAATTCCAACGATCTCAGCCGCCTTCGCGCCACTAAATCCGTGGTCAACCGCGCGCTCATTCGTAGATGCCATCGATACTCCCAGTTAAGACAAGTGACGGATCTGCGTCACTGAACGGGATCGGCGCTGACCCCACGGATGACAACGACGAAATTACGCCGTTGTGAGGACTGCTGACCGTACAGGGCGCCGCGCGCGGCGTCAATGGTTGGGCGGAAATCGCCTCAGGACCCGAAATCCTCAGGATTCACGTTGTCGATAAAGGCGCGGAACTCCTCAACCACGTCTCCCCCGTCGTCGGAACCATCAGCCTCATCGTCGGGAAGCAGACCAGCGGCTTCGACGACGGATTCGTCAGCCCAAATCGGGCAGTGAAAGCGCAATGCCAATGCCACAGCGTCGGAAGGTCGGGCCGAGAGCCGAGATTCTGTCTCGGAAACTTTCAGCACCATCTCGGCATAGAACGTCCCACCGTCGACTTTCGTGATCTCGATAGAAGTCAGAGTGGCCCCTAGGTGTTCAATCGCTTCACAGAAAAGATCGTGAGTGAGTGGCCTCGAGGTAACGACGCCTTCGAGTCCAAAACTGATTGCAGATGCTTCGGCGTGACCAATGAAGATAGGAACGAGCCGGCCTGCACCCGCGACCTCGCGCAAAACAAGCACTGGAGAGTTGCCCGGTATATCAACCTGAACGTTGATGACTTCCATCTCAATCACCGGCTCAGACTACCGGCAGAGAGAGCGAACCGAACCCGTGGTTCAGGCTTGGCCCAGATACTCACGCAGCGAGGCCCGAACCATCACCGCACGTAGGTCATCTGCGAGTTCCGCCAATTCTTCGAGCATCTCGACGGCCTGCTCTCGGGCAGCAGCACGGCGCTGTTTCAAGAGCGGAGTAATGAGCTGCTCAAAGAGGCCAGCCTCTCGTTCAGCCGAAACTTTGTACATACGGAGGTGGCGAGGTTCAATTCCATACCGTCCGAATCCGCCTGCGAGCCGCGCCACGACAAGCGCTTCGTCGTCGTAGTACTCGACATGCCCCATGGATCGGCGCGTGAGAAGACCGAACTTCTCCAGGTCAGCAACCTCAGACTCACCCAAGCCACTTTGCTCACA
>JBIIGP010000031.1:0-12503 GCA_044236415.1 Acidimicrobiales bacterium
CCCGTTGGCTGCAGCCATGGCCGCGCGCTCGTCGAACATCCGCATCGGAATTTCCGCCATGGTGAGTTCGTTCCACGATCCGCTCCGCTTGGCCGAAGACGTGGCCGTCGTCGATCTCATTAGCGGTGGCCGACTCGATCTCACACTCACCAATGGGTATGTGAGTTCTGAATTCGAGATGTTCGACGTTCCGCTTTCGAAGCGAGCAGCACGCACAACAGAAGCCGTCGCAACGTTGAAGCAGGCCTGGACTGGTGAGCCATTCGAGTTCCGCGGGCGCACCGTGCAGGTATTGCCAACGCCGGCGCAGGTCGGTGGTCCCCCGATCTCACTGGGTGGTTCGGTGGAAGCAGCAGCTCGCCGCGCCGCGCGTATTGCTGATGGCTTCATTCCATCGATTCCCGAAATTTGGGAGTTCTATGTTGATGAATGCGCAAAGTTGGGTAAGCCCGATCCGGGTCCGTACATGGGCGGCGACACTTCCGTCATTCATGTCGCGACCAATGTTGATCAAGGGTGGGACGAACTTGCCCCGTATGCAATGCACGAAGTCAACGCATACGGCGATTGGGCCGCAAGTGCTGGCATTGAAGGGGCAACCGGTTTCGTGCGCGTCAACGATTCCGATGCATTGCGCGCAACTGGCCAATACCGGGTGGTCACCCCTGAAGAACTCGTTGCGGAGTTAACCGAAAAGGGCCCATTTGCCTTTTGCATGCTGCATCCATTGGTCGGTGGTCTTCCGCCGGAGTTCGCATGGAAGAGTCTCAAACTGATTGAGACCCAGGTGATTCCAAACCTGTAATGCCAGGTTTGGTCAGACGATTTCGCTGATCTGCATTGCCGGCACGATTGTCGTGTAGTTGGCGACATCGGCCTGCACATCGGCGGTACCTGGTGCACCAAGAGCGGCGCCGAAGGCTTCCATCGAGTCGAAGGTGAAGTGCACAGCAGCTTCGTAAGGGCCGTCGATGCCCTTGTCGATCTCGGCGGAGTCGAGACCCCATGTCTTGAGCGCCAGCGGCACATGGCTGTCGCGGTAGTAGTCGTGGTCGAACGACGCGCCGTCGGTCTTTGGGTAGAGCACGCTCAGTCGGATCATCGGATTCCCCCTCTGTGATGGTCGAAGAGTTGTAGCACGAAAACGAATGGTGCCGCCCCGAAGGACGGCACCAATTCAATGACTGTGGTTCTCGTTACTTCGTAATGACGAGAGTGAACGTGCCAAGGAAGTTTTCCATGCCATTTCCGGTCGCCCCGAGCGAGACCTTCACGGTTCCGGCCGCGAGAGCCTTGCCGCCGGGGTTGTAGGAAACAGTCCCGTCATTGGTGCCCTTGGAGGTGACTTCGAAGACGGCCGGGTTCGCACTGATGGCAGTGACTGTTGTTCCTTGATTGATCGTGCCCACGTTGAACACAACGGTGTCACCCACCTTGATCGGCGGAACTTTTTCGTTGCCCCCGTTGTCGGCATCGACCATGTTGGCGGTGAGGATGATTGGCGGAAGCACGTTTCCGACTGTCGATGATGTGGACGGGGCTGTGGTGGTCGGAGCAGCAGTCGTGGTGGACGCGGAGTCCTTCTCGTCTGAACTGCAACCAGCGACAGCGAGGCCGGCGAGGGCGAGTACCGCAACACCAGCGACAACAAGACGATTCTTCAACGATTTCTCCATGTTCGTGAGGCAGATGTGCCTTTCGAGAATGTAGTAGTTGGACTTCCTAGAAGGACGGCATCAGTGAACTCTCGTTACGATTTCGTTATGAACAGCACCCAAAGAGTCCCGAAGGAAAAGGGAACTTCGGTGGCCTCGATTGGCTCCGTTGGTTCGATTGCCTCAATCGGCTCTGCCGGTTCTATTGCGTCTATCGGCTCGGCGGGTTCTATCGCAAGTATCGGCAGTGCTGGGTCAATTGCTTCGATTGGATCTGTTGGATCGATCCTTTCAATCGGAAGTACGGGATCTGTGCTGTCAATCAATGCAGTCGGCGCCTGGAGATCGTTGCCGTCGCAGTCCCGCGCTGTTGTCATCGCAACTGCAATGGGTCTTGCAACCGTTGCACTCCTTCGTCGATTTGCGATCTGACCCCAGTCACGAAAACGACCTCCCGGAAAGGGAGGTCGTTTCATCCGAGCGGGTGACGGGAATCGAACCCGCGTTCTCAGCTTGGGAAGCTGATGTTCTGCCTCTGAACTACACCCGCGTGTCCTTTGAATAGGAGCAGAGTGACTCTAGCCAGCCGGTTTCGACACAACCCAGCGGAGGACCTCGTGTCCTAGATTCATCCCACTGAATCTCGGGATCATCGCGAGAAACGACATCGGGAAGCATGGGTGGAATGAGCGAAGCACTGGGCGACGAACCGATCGTTGTGACGCGGACGAACTCCGTTGCAACGATCTGGCTGAATCGAGCAGAGAAACGCAACGCGATGTCGCACGAAATGTGGACAGCGCTGGCCCAGCATTGTCATTCGTTAGCTAACGATCACAACGTGCGCGTACTGGTGGTGCGTGGCGTTGGCGGACATTTCTGCGCAGGCGCTGACATTGGCGGATTTAGCGGCGGAATGAGCGACGAGTATCAGGCGCAAAACCGTGAAGCAGAGGAAGCGCTCGCTGCATTCCCGCGCCCGACGATCGCGTTCATTACTGGTTCGTGTGTCGGCGGTGGCGTGCAGATCGCTGGCGCGTGTGATCTTCGCTTTGCCGACACAACCGCCAAGTTCGGCATCACTCCGGCTCGACTTGGCATCGCGTATCCGACCTACGCACTTGAACGTGCGGTTCGATTGGTCGGTCCTTCTGCAGCAAAGCACTTGTTGTTCTCGGCGGAACTCATTGATGTTGAGCGCGCGCTACGTATTGGACTCGTCGACGAAGTCGCTGAACCCGGAGCGGCAGTTGAACGGCTCGAATCATTCACCTCTCTGCTCGCGAACGAGAGATCACTCCTCACACAGACGATCTCAAAAGAAATGGTCAACGAGGTCGCGACGAGCGGTGGGGTGTCGGCGCAAACGATCGAGCGCTGGGCACCAGTCCTGGCGAACAATCCGGATATGCCGGAAGGGGTTGCTGCCTTTACCGAGCGCCGGTCACCGAATTTTGTGTGGACACCTGAAGAATCGTTCTAAAGTCCAATTCTCGTTCAACAAGGGGGCCCACCATGACGCTGAGTATCGAAGAGATTTCCGACCGTATGGAGATCCAGGACCTGCTCGTCCGCTACTGCTACGCCGTCGACCACCGTGACTTCGACGACCTTGCGAATGTCTTCACCGCTGATGCCATCATCGATTACTCGGTCTACGGCGGCAGCGTTGGTAATCCCACCGAGACCATCGCCTATCTCAAAGAGGCGATGCCGATGTTCGCCTCGTTCCAGCACATGATTTCTACGAGCCGCATCGAGATCGACGGCGATACCGCCAAGGTCAAGACGATCTGTCACAACCCGATGGTCATGCCGATGGGCGAAGAACTCATTGTCTTCACCTGTGGCCTTTGGTACGTGGACGAAATGGTCCGCACTGCTGACGGCTGGCGCATCTCGAAGCGAGTCGAGGAAAGCTCGTACATGAAGGACATGCCAGGCATGCCCGTTCAAGGACCAAAGAAAGTCTGAACTTTCGTCATTCGGTGAGTTCAACAACATGAGCAGTACCCTTCCGTTGTTCTCGTGACGGAAGGCTTTGCCGTGTCAACTCTTGCTCAGCGCGTTCAAGCCAAGTCCTACGACCGTCGCTGGGCGATCCTTGCGGTGCTGTGCTTTGGCCTGCTTGTGATCGTGCTGGACAACTCGATTCTGAATGTGGCTCTTCCGACCATTCAGGATGACTTGAACGCGACGGCAAGCGACCTTCAGTGGATTGTTGATTCCTACACCTTGGTCTTTGCGGGTCTGTTGCTTACTGCAGGCGCACTCGGAGACAAGTTCGGGCGACGTGGAGCGCTTCAGATCGGCTTCATTCTCTTTGGTATCGGTTCGATCGCTTCAGCGATTGCGGCTACTTCGGGCCAATTAATTTCAACGCGAGCGTTCATGGGTATCGGTGGCGCGCTCATCATGCCGGCCACGTTGTCGATCATCACCAATGTGTTCCCACCCGAAGAACGGTCGAAAGCGATTGGCGTTTGGGCGGGAACCGCTGGGCTCGGTGGCGCGCTTGGTCCCTTAACTGGTGGATTTCTTGTTGAACATTTCTATTGGGGTTCGGTTTTCTTAGTGAACATCCCGATCGTTGTGATCGGCCTTCTTGCGGGCATCTTTCTCATCCCCACATCGAAAGATCCGTCGGCTCCTCGCCTCGACCCAATCGGCGCACTTCTGTCGATCATTGGTCTCGCTCTGCTGCTCTTCGCCATCATCGAGGCGCCTCACAATGGTTGGGGCTCATCAAAGACGCTTGGCTATGGCGGTTTGGGGATCGCGCTTCTCATCGGGTTCATTGTGTGGGAAGCCAAGAGTGATCATCCGATGCTCGATGTGACGTTCTTTAAGAAGGCACGCTTCACTGCGGCGGCGGGCGCGATCACGCTCGTGTTCTTCTCGATGTTTGGATCGTTGTTCTTGTTGACGCAGTACTTCCAGTTCGTTCTTGGTTACTCGCCACTTCAAACTGGGGTGCGCATGATTCCATTCGCACTGGTGATGATGGTGGTGGCGCCCCTTAGTTCGAAAGTTGTTCAACGCTTTGGTTCCAAGATCACTGTTGCTTGTGGACTCGGTCTGGTCACGATCGGATTGCTGAGCATGGTCGGGCTTCAAGTTGATTCGCCGTACTCAGATATTTTCTGGCGTCTTATGTTGATGTCGGCGGGCATGGGTCTCACGATGGCTCCGGCTACCGAATCGGTCATGGGTTCTCTGCCCATCTTCAAAGCTGGCGTCGGATCGGCAGTAAACGACACCACCCGTCAGGTCGGTGGCGCCTTGGGTGTCGCTGTCATTGGCTCTGTGCTGGCCACGACGTATGGCAATCAGATAGGAGATTTCCTCTCTGGGCTCGGACTTCCGCTGCCCCAAGCCGCCGTCGAATCTGCGCAAAACAGCATTGGAGCAATCAAGAGCGGTCTCGTTCCAAAATTGCAGGAAATGGGTCTTTCCGACCAAGCAGCATCGGTGAATGCCGAGGCCAATTCCGCCTTTGTGAGCGCAGTCCATTGGGGCGTCCTTACTGCCGCCGTAGCCACGTTTCTTGGCGTTGTGATGGTGCTGCTCTTCCTACCCGCCCGACCTCGAATCGATGACGTTGCGGAGCAAGAAGAGGAATTCGTCGGCGAGCATGCCGCAGATCTCCTGACCGACTGATCCACGACTAACCTGCGCTGCCGTGATCCTCTCTGACCGCACCATCCGTGAAGAGGTCGAAGCCGGCCGCATCGTTATCGAGCCCTTCGACCCCAGTTGTGTCCAGCCATCTTCGGTCGACCTCCACATCGACCGATTTTTCCGAGTGTTTCGGAACCACACGATGGGCCACATCGATGTGAAGCAGAACCTCGAGGATCTCACCGAACTCGTCGAGATCGGCCCCGACGACACCTTCATGCTGCACCCAGGTGAATTCGTGCTCGGTTCCACCAGCGAGCGCGTTGGTCTTCCTGCCGATCTTGTTGCTCGCCTTGAAGGCAAGTCATCACTCGGCCGTCTTGGTCTCCTTATTCACTCCACGGCTGGTTTCGTCGATGCCGGCTGGGACGGACAGCTCACGCTCGAACTGTCCAACGTCGCCAGTCTCCCGATCACGCTCTACCCGGGCATGAAGATCGGTCAGATCTCCTTCATCCGCATGACCACGCCAGCGGACAACCCCTACGGCTCTTCAGCGGTGGGCTCCAAGTACCAGGGCCAAATCGGCCCCCGCCCCAGCCGCTACTGGGAAAACTTCCGCTGATCTCCCCGCTTCCTCCTTGCTGACAGGGACGAAGTACATCAGCCGGGACTCCACACGCGCACGTTGCGAAAGCAACGGCGCCACCGACGCGCACAACCACAGCGAAGCGTCTGACGGGTGGCGCCCAAGAGGAGGGCATCCACGCGCAGCGGAGCGAGCATGGATGTGCCTCTTGGGCGACAGGACCCGTCAGACGTGAAGCGGACTGTTAGACGATCGGTGTGATTGTTGCGTCGGCTTCTGAGCGTTCGAGTGCCTCAAGTATGTGCATCGAAATGTCAGCAACCTTCACTTCGTCTTCTTCGACACCCTGTGCCTTCACGCCATCGTCGATCATGATGTAACAGAAGGGGCACGCAACCGCGATCTTTGTTGCACCGGTGCGCAGCAGTTCCTGCGAACGCTCGATGTTGACCTGTTTGCCGGTGCTTTCTTCCATCCACATACGACCGCCACCAGCACCACAACACATTCCCTTGGTGCCATTGCGACTGGCTTCAACGATTTCAATGCCACCGAGTGAACCGATGACGTTGCGTGGTGCCATGTAGACGTCGTTGTGACGACCGAGGTAACACGAGTCGTGGTAGACAACGCGCTCTTCGAGTTTGGCGTTCGACAAATCGAGTTTGCCGCTGTCGATGAGGAACTCGAGGAACTGGCTGTGATGCACAACTTCGTAGTTGCCACCCATTTGCGGGTATTCGTTGGCAAGCGTGTTGAAGCAATGGGGACACTGCGTGATGATCTTTTTCACGCCCATTCCGTTGAGCGTTTCAATGTTCTGCATTGCGAGCATCTGGAAGATGTATTCGTTGCCGGAACGACGTGCGGGATCGCCCGTGCACAATTCCGATGGGCCAAGAATCGAGAAGGAAATACCCGAACGCTGCAGAAGCTGCGCCATTGCCTGGGTGACCTTCTTGTTCTTGTCGTCGAACGAACCTGCGCAACCAACCCAGTAGAGGTATTCGGCTTCGAGCGGGCTTGAACCATCGAGGATCTCGATGCCTTCGAACTTCTCGGCCCAATCACCGCGGTCGGCCTGGCTCATGCCCCATGGGTTTCCGGAGTTCTCCATTGAGCGATAGGCGTTGCCGAGTTCGGTCGGGAAGTTGGATTCCATGAGCGACAAGTAACGACGCATGTCGAGGATCTTGTCGAGAATTTCAATGTTGACTGGGCAAATTTCGTCGCACGCCTTGCACGAGGTGCAGGCCCAGACCTCTTCGGGGGTGACCCGTTCGAAGAGAGAATTGGCAGAGATGGTGATGTCGGCAACAACGCCAAGTGGTGGCGAAACCTGGGGCGTTCCTGTTGCGGCCATAACTTCGCCCGACTTGAGAACGATTTCGCGAGGGTCAAGTGGCTTGCCCGTTGCATGTGCAGGACACACCGATGTGCAACGGCCGCACATGGTGCAGGCGTCGAGATCGAGCAATTGCTTCCAGGTGAAGTCTTCGATGGTGGATGCACCGAACGATTCGAGTTCGGTTTCCATGAGGTTCGGCATCGGCTTCATCGCACCCTTGGGGCGCTCGCGATCCTTCAGGTACATATTCAGCGGTGAGGTGAACATGTGTCGAAGCATCGTGACCGGAAGGATCACGAGGAATGCGAAAAAGGTCAGAACGTGGAGAATCCACCACACCTGATGTCCGCCAGCGAGATTGGAACTGTTCTCGATGAGCTTGGCGAGGGGCCAACCGACAAACGACCATCTTTCAAATGACGGCATTCCCGTTTCAGCAATGCGCCATGCTTCGGTTCCGAAACCGGTAACGGTGATGGCGAGAAAGACGCCAAGGATGACGGCGTGTTCGGGCTTGGACTTGATGCGGATGCGATACGGACGCTGGACGTAGCGACGAATGATCGCCCACATCACGCCGACGAACAGGCAAAGTCCGGCGAGATCACCGATGAACGAATACGCCATGTAGACGTTGCCGTTCAGGAACTTCCAAGCCTCGGGAACCTGGTGGTTGATTTCGAGAACCGTGGTGACGGCAAGCAACACCAAGAACGAGAAGTAAATGAGCGAATGCATGATGCCGGCGGCGGGATCGCGCAGCAGAGTCTGCATGTAGACGCCGGCGCGGAAATCGCCGAGGCGACGCTTGACGTTCTTCTTTGTTGTGCGGCGGTCGTCAGGTTTGCCGCGGGTCCAGTTCTTGACGCGCTGACCGAACAGCACTGCTCCGTACACGAGCAGGATCGCAGTCATGACGTAGAAGGCAATCTTCAGCGAGGACGGGATGCCTCCGAAGACCTCGCGCGTTACTGGCGAGTCGTCATGTTGCTGGAATACCGCCGATGCGATGCCCGATAGGGCAACCAAGGTCGCGAAGGCGAGACCGATGACGAGAACGATATGTGGGCCTTTGATCCGTTTGCGTTCCATACGGTCGCAAACCTACTCGCGCCTATGGGCGCGAAACCTCACCAGCGGTCGTTCTGAGGGGTGGTGAGGGGTTCAGGATTCGTCGGTCATGCGTGCTGCAAGGTTGCGCAGCAACTGCACGGCAAAGCCAGGTACCTCTTCAATGAGGCCGTTGAACTCACGCTGGGCGATCACGAGGACCTCCATGGCGGAGTCGGCCGTGACCGTTGCGGTGCGGACGCCGCCGGTCAGGGGAGCAAGTTCGCCGACAACGGCACCAGGGCCGAGGTCGGCCACAGTTGCACCATCACGGGTCACGGTGGCTGAGCCGGTGACGATCACGAAGCATTCGTGGCCTGGCTCGCCTTCGCGCACCAGAACCTTCCCTGCCTCGATAGAAACCTCCACCGCTGCTGCTGCCACCTGCTGAAGCTGGCGCTTGTCGCACTCTGCGAAGAGCGGAACCTGAGCCAGATGATCGAGCCATGCGTCGCGTGCCATGAGCCGAAGCATAGGGAGAAGCCCGGCGCTCTGCTCGTCCATTCGGCCACCGACCCTTCATGACTACGAAACACTTGGGAAACAGGCGATCCGTACGTTGGCATTCGTGGATGTCGCCCTGCTCCGTTGGCCAATGGAAGAAGACCGTCGCCAAGCCCTTGCGGCTCGGGGAGCATCTCGTCTGTTGCTGGTCGATGCCGACACCCCGGCGCCTGAGGCCGCCGATTGCCTTGAGGATTGGATCCGTTTGCCGGCGAGTCAGGACGACATTGATGCGCGCTGCCGAGCGATTGCCACCCGATCAATCGTCCACAACTCCGAGACCCCAGCGCTCGACCCCGACGGAGTGCTCCGGGTTGGGGCCGGCTGGGTGTCGCTGCCTCCGCTTGAAGCCCGACTCATGTCGGCATTGCTCGACCGGTTCGGCGCCGTGGTGAGTCGAGACAACCTTTCTCGAACTGGATGGCCCATGGGCGCGCCGGGCCGTAACGCGCTCGACGTGCACATGCTTCGTTTGCGACGTCGGATTGCCCCGTTAGGACTGGCGATCCGAACCGTTCGTTCGCGCGGCTATCTCTTAGAAGCCGGCGAATTGCAGATGGTTCAGCCGGCCTGACGGGCCACTGCTTCTGCAGCTGCCTTTGCCGCTTCGGCATCGCCGAGATAGCGATCTGTCAATGCCAGTCGCTTCGTTGGCACCATCGCGTCGTCGAGTTCGTAACGAATGGGCACACCGGTGGGAAGGTTCACATCGGCGATATCGGCGTCGCTGATGGCATCGAGATGCTTGATGAGCGCTCGAAGACTGTTGCCGTGGGCGACAACAAGAACGGTGTGACCAGCGCGCAGGTCGGGGACGATGCCGTCGTACCAGTAGGGAAGCATGCGGTCGACAACGTCGGCGAGACATTCCGAGGCAGGCAGGACATCGGCTGGAAGTGAGGCGTAGCGCTCGTCGAACCGAGGGTGACGGGGATCATCGAGTTCGAGCTTGGGCGGTGGGATGTCATAGGAACGACGCCATTCGAAGACTTGGTCCTTGCCGTACTTCTCGGTGGTCTCCTTCTTATCCATTCCCTGTAGTGCGCCGTAATGGCGTTCGTTGAGGCGCCACGAACGACGGACGGGAACCCAGAGTCGGTCCATGCCGTCGAGGGCGAGATTGGCGGTGCGGATCGCGCGAACTTGCATCGAGGTATGGACCACGGTGGGCGCCACACCGGCAGCGGCCATCGCGGGCCCAGCGGCGCTGGCCTCGGCCTGGCCCTGATCGGTGAGGTCAGCGTCGTACCAGCCAGTGAAGAGATTTTCGAGGTTCCAGGTGCTCTGACCATGGCGCAGCAGGACGAGGGTGGAAGTCATGGTTCCAGTCTGCCCCAACGGGATCGGGGCCTTGGCCCGGTTTGGTCATCCCCGGCGAAAGGAATTTCAGAGAAATTTCAAAAATCTTTGGAATCTGGGAATGGAAGGGCCCCGATCAAAGTTGTTAGTGTCACGCTCAACTTTCTTAGCGACGGCCACTCAGCCCCGCTTGGCAGTCGAGAAGTATCCCCCCAATAAACAGCATCAGAACCACAGATAGAAGGAGCATCACCATGCCAAAGGCCGTCGGTATCGACCTCGGCACCACCAACTCGGTCGTCTCGGTACTCGAGGCGGGCGATCCGGTGGTCATCCCCAACGCAGAAGGCAGCCGCACCACGCCTTCAGTGGTCGCATTCGCAAAGAACGGCGAGGTCCTCGTCGGCGAAGTGGCCAAGCGTCAGTCCATCACCAACCCCGACCGCACCATTCGTTCGGTCAAGCGCCATATGGGCACCAACTGGACCATCGACATCGATGGCAAGGCCTATACCGCTCAGGAAATCTCCGCTCGCACGCTCATGAAGCTCAAGCGCGATGCCGAGGCCTATCTCGGTGACACCGTCACCCAGGCCGTCATCACCGTGCCCGCCTACTTCGACGACGCGCAGCGCACCGCAACCAAAGAGGCCGGCCAGATCGCTGGTCTCGAGGTGCTCCGCATTATCAACGAGCCGACAGCTGCAGCACTTGCCTACGGACTCGACAAAGAAACCACCGACCAAACCATCCTCGTGTTCGACCTTGGTGGCGGCACGTTCGACGTTTCGGTTCTCGAAATCGGCGACGGTGTGTTTGAAGTGAAGTCGACTCACGGCGACACCAGCCTTGGTGGCGACGACTGGGACGAGCGCATCATCAACTGGCTTGCCGACGGATTCAAGACCGCACACGGCGTCGACTTGTTGAAAGACAACATGGCGATCCAGCGTCTGAAGGAATCGGCCGAGAAGGCAAAGATCGAACTGTCACAGGTGCAGCAGACGCAGATCAATCTGCCGTTCATCACTGCAACGCCCGATGGTCCGTTGCATCTTGACGAGCAACTCACTCGTGCGAAGTTCCAGGAACTCACCGCTGATCTTCTTGAGCGTTGCCGTGTTCCGTTTGAACAAGCCATTGTCGATGCCGGCCTCACCAAGGGCGATGTCGATCACGTTGTGCTTGTTGGCGGTTCAACTCGTATGCCGGCCGTTGTCGATCTCGTCAAGGAAATGACGGGCAACGATCCGCATAAGGGCGTGAACCCCGATGAGGTCGTCGCGATCGGCGCGGCCGTTCAGGCTGGCGTGCTCAAGGGCGAGGTGAAGGACGTTCTCCTTCTCGATGTCACACCGCTTTCTCTTGGTATCGAAACCAAGGGTTCGGTCATGACCAAGCTCATCGAGCGCAACACCACCATCCCGACTCGTCGCACCGAGGTGTTCACCACTGCGGAAGACAATCAGCCGTCGGTTGAGATCAACGTGCTCCAGGGCGAGCGCGAAATGGCGCAATTCAACAAGTCGCTCGGCAAGTTCCAACTCGTCGACCTTCCGCCCGCACCGCGTGGTGTGCCGCAGATCGAAGTCACTTTCGACATCGATGCAAACGGCATCGTGCATGTGTCGGCGAAGGACCGTGCGACCAACAAGGAACAGTCAATGACCATCACCGGTCAGTCCTCGCTCAGCAAGGATCAGATCAACCAGATGGTGAAAGATGCCGAAGCGCACGCTGCTGAAGATGCAAAGCGTCGCGAAGAAGCCGACGCTCGTAACAGCGCCGACACGCTCGTTTACCAAACGGAGAAGTTGCTCAAAGATCAGGGCGACAAGATCTCTGAAGACGAGAAGGCATCGGTCGAGTCCAAGCTTGCCGACCTCAAGACCGCACTTGCGGGCACCGATGGTGAAGCCATCAAGGTCGCAACCGAAGCACTCATGACTGCAAGCCAGGACTTCACCCAGAAGCTGTACGAACAGGCTGCGGCCGAAGAGTCAGCTGCTGGTGGAGCCACAACGAGCTCGGCACCTAACGACGACGAGGTCGTCGATGCCGAGATCGTCGACGACGAAGGCAAGTGACCGTGTCAGGTGACGGAGAGGTCTCAGAAGAGACCTCTCCGACTGACGACGAACTGCTTGAAGCTGCAGCCGGTGGCGAACAAGGTTTCGAAGTACCCGATGCCACCGGTGAAGTTGATGTAGCTGCGCTTGTTGCTGAACGCGACGAGTTCCGCGACACGATGCTGCGAGTCAAGGCCGAGTTCGATAATCACCGCAAGCGCGTAGCTCGCGAACAAGAAGAACTGCGCGAACGGGCCAACGAGAATCTGGCCGAGAAACTGCTTGTGGTTCTCGATGCGTGCGAAGCC